>JARIAP010000163.1 GCA_029257755.1 Helicobacter sp. | reverse complement strand
ATAAAACATGTATTTTACAATAATATATTCATATTACAAGTGTTTAAATGATTTAATTAAAATAAATAAACTTTCCATATTTAAATGTATTTATGTTTTAAATTTAGATATAGAATCTTCTAATTCTTTTGCTTTCTTTGTCATATCATTTACAACATGTTGTATATTATGTCCTACTGATTGTGTGCTTTCGCTACGATTTGTTATATCTTTCATCATTGTATTTAAATCTTTAGTGCTTTGTGTTATTATTGTGTTAATATCCCTTAGTTTCAATGAATTATCTTTTGTTATCTTTAGTTTTTCTTTTGTATTATACGCATCTTTTATTAGTGGTTCTGTTGCATTTGTTATATCTCGCATTGAAGTTGCCACATTCATTATTGTTTGTTGCACATCGCTAATACTTTGTGTTACAAGATTTATATTCCCACTTATTTCACATAAACTTTTTCTTGTTTTATCTGCTAATTGTTTTACCTCATCTGCAACAACTGCAAAACTTCTTCCATGTTCCCCAGCTCTTGCTGCTTCAATAGAAGCATTTAATGCTAAAACATTTGTTTGCATGGAAATATCATTTATAATTGATATTACTTCTCTAATATGATTTGCATGTTGTGTTAAATCTTCCACATTTCCAACGGCTTCTTCTTGTGTTTGTGCTAATTGAGTTATAAGTTCTACGGAATTTTGCAAGTTTGTTGTAAATTTATCTAGTGTTTCTTCTGTTGCATTTATATCTCCCATTGTATAATTTGTTGTTTCTTCTGCAATTTCTAATTGTTTACTAACTTCACTTGCTAATAAATGGACTTTATCAACAAGTAAAAATTGTTCATCAGAGTTTTTTGATAATATTTCAGCAATACTTGATAGTCGCATACAAGTTAAAGTGTTTTCTTCACTTACTGCTTTGCTTAATGATATAGTAGATTGTATTGTTTCAATAAACTTATTTACATAAGATGAGGTAGTGCCAACTTCATCATGACTTTTAATAAAAATTCTTTTTGTGAGATCCCCACTACCACCATCTGTTAAATCTTTTGTCATATCTTGTAATTGATTTAGTGGTTTTACAAGCTCCTTTTCAAAAAATATATATAAACCAACAAGTATCAATATACAAGCTATAATCATTACAATTAGCATATAATTTTGTGTTTCATCAATTTGTTCATACATACTACTCAAAGATAAATTTAATTCTAACACACCCAAAACATCACCATTTTTTGCATTTGCGTGGCATTGCAAACAACTCTCATTAGATATTAAAGGTTTTTTTAATATAAAGCCATCACCTTTAGAATCATTACTAATAATTTGTGTTTTTGAATTAAATATTTCTTGTATATCAGGCGGTATCGCTTGTTTGTTTGGATTCCCATACATTTCTTCTACTAATTTTGATTTATAAATCACAGCAGATTCTATTCCTCTTATACCCCTTGCTTCATCTATAGCAACATCCATAACTTCTCTAATACCTACATTCATACTCATTCGTATAGTCTGGAACACAGACTCACCAATCATTTGTGCTATATCTTTACCTTCCTTTACTACCATTTTATTATAGCCATTTGAAATAACAAAATACAATACGCTAAACCCGCATATTATAAAAATAGAAAGAGTAAAAAGCACTTTTGAACGAAAGGTCTTGAGCATTAACAATCTCCAAGTTTTATACAATATCTAGTTATTATTGTCTTTATCAATAGAAAATATAACTCGTGCTGGTGTGTTACTCTTACCAACAACATTTGCATATTCTCCACTACCAGATAAAACTATTTCATCTCCTTTTAATACATTTGGCTTACCTGTTTCTTGCACAAAGGCGTTATCATACAATCTATATTCATTCTTTTTTACTTCATATACTAATCTATTTGATTTACCCTTTAACTCTCTTTTGTCATTTGTAATTATAGTAAATTTAACATTACTAAGTGCTTCATATTTTAACGGCTTACGCGAATTATCGGTATATACTATAACTTTGTCAGCACTAAGATTATCGTCTCCTTTTTTTATCTTTACATTACCTGTTATTGTTGTTTTGTTTCCAATACTTGTAAAACTATTTGCAACAATATCTATTACATCTGGTTTAGCAGAAAATACAATTTGTGTAAATATACATATATACATTAATGCGATTCTATTCATTTTAACCCCCATCAAAATCTTAAAATAGTTGTAGTTATATCTTTTGCGGTAATCATATCTGTGTTGCTATCATAAAAAATATCTTTTCCCGTAGTTGTCATATTGGTATCTTCAATCAAAAAATAACCTTTACCAACAAATGTTTCAATTTTTGAATTATACTCTCCTTTTTGAGAAAAAAACTTAATTTCTGGAGATTTTATATAATGCACACCATCAACAAAATCATAAATGTCTCCCATACGCAATACTTCTTTGCCTTTTAAATACTCTAAAATGTTATCACTATTAATTCTATTTGCAGAAAAATTTCTAAATATTTCTTTATCATTATATTGTGCAACGCTATCTGATTTTATAGTCATATTTATTATATTAGAATCAAATCTACTTAATACTAAACCCTTTATTTCAAGATTTGGTATATCATTTTGATTATATATGCTTGAAGTATTTTGTCTTGTAATATAAGAATACATAAAGCTAAATACAAGCAAAAACACAAAAAACACAAGCACATAATCTACTTTACTAAAAAACAATTTAATTTTTAATAATGTTTTTAATAAATAAGTATATTTTTTTGATTTATATATTTTATCTATCATTTAATATCCTTGTAATAGCTTATAAGCAAAAAATATGTTACAAAATTAAATAATAAGCATACCATCGCCATAAGAATAAAATCTATATTGTTGTTTTATAGCTTCATTATATATTTTAAGCGTTTGTTCTCTACCTATTAAACTACTAACAAGCATAATTAAACTTGATTTTGGCAAATGAAAATTAGTAAGGAGGGCTTTAACTTTTTTTGGTTTATTAAGTGGGTGTAAAAAAATATCATTTTCTCCACATAATTTATGTGTTTTTATAAACCATTCAATACTTCTTAGGGCAGTTGTCCCGATACATAAAATATTATTATTTTTTAAAATCTTATTTGCATCATCTTGCAAAATACAACACATCTCACTATGTATTTTATGTTCTAAAATATTTTCCTTTATAACAGGCTTAAATGTCCCAGCTCCAACATGTAGAGTTATAAATAAATGATTGTATGTTTTTTTTAAAAACTCAAGCATATTTTTTGAAAAATGCAAACTAGCTGTTGGGGCCGCAACAGATCCATATATATTTGCAAACACACTTTGATAATCTATTTCGTCTTTTTTATTAATATCTCTTCTTATATATGGTGGTAATGGAATCTTTCCACATTCTTGCAGTAAATCAAAAATTGCGTTATTGTCTAAAATTTGATTTGATATTAGATTATATAAAGGTTTATTATCTTGAATATAATATTTTGATTCTAGAAATGAGTTTATAGTATCTCTTGTAATATAGAAAAATATAACTTCTCTGTATTCACCTATAATACCAACAACTTGTATTCCTACATAAATAGATTTATATGGTATTATAAAGCAATCATATAGCTTTACTCTACCTTTTATTTGCGTTAAATGCTTATATTTATCTATATGTCTATGATAAAAAATCTCTTTATTGCAATTTATTGCTACATTATGTTTTATAGAATCTATAATATCTTTATTTAATTTTTTTGCAAAAATTCTTGCATTAATTACTTTTGTGTTATTTAAAACTATCAAATAGTCCTTTGGGATAAAATCAAATAAATATTTAAAGATAGTATGTGTAATAACACCATTTTTATAAACAAGAAGCTTAGCATTTTCTTTTGGCATTAATGGAGTTTTTGCTATTAAATTATCTGGTAGCAAAAAATCATAACTTGATAAATTTATATCAATATTAGATTCTAAATCAATAGATTTCATATGCTTAATTTCGTTCTTTAAAATGCGTATAATCAAATTGCTTTAAAAGTATAAATTGATTATTTTTTATTACACCAAGACTTGGTAACTCCACACCATTAAATGTTGTATTTTTAACTATAGTATAGTGTATCATATCGCAAAATGCAATTCTATCTCCTATGTTCAATGGAGTATTAAAACTATAATCGCCTATAATATCACCTGCAAGACATGTAGGACCACCAAATCTATATCTATAAATTCCTTTATCCTCTCCTAAATCATATTCAATTTGTGAAGTATTTAAATCTTTATTGTGTGAAATTTTATAACACATTGGGCGATAAGGCATTTCAAGGCAATCTGGCATATGGCAACTAGCACTTATATCAAGTATTGCAACATTACCTTCATTTTGTATAATATCAATAACTTCACCTATTAAATCACCTGTTTGCCAACCAACTGCTTCTCCGGGCTCCAATATAATATTAACATTATATCTTTTTTTAAAATCCAAGATTAGATTAATAAGTAAGTTACAATCATAATCTTTTCTTGTTATATGATGTCCTCCACCAAAATTTATCCATTTGCTATTTTGTATAAAATCTTTAAAATACTTTTCCACATATATTAAAGTAGTCTGCAAAGAAGTTGAATCTTGTTCGCAATGAGTATGAAAATGCAAACCATTAAAATTACTTTTAAAAAACTCCATAGAATCTTTAAAGCCATATTTATTAGCAAAATAATCAATTCCTTTATAAAATTCACTTGGTATAATACCTAA
The DNA here is from genome assembly GCA_029257755.1 of Helicobacter sp. Lineage (GTDB taxonomy): Bacteria > Campylobacterota > Campylobacteria > Campylobacterales > Helicobacteraceae > Helicobacter_A. Next base: position 1,870 of record JARIAP010000163.1, on the reverse strand, counting down.
TCTACTTTTTGGAATACAAGGATTGTATATTGGAGGTTCAACTTCACTATATAATGGATTAATTCTTAAGCCAACTTCTATTTTTGGTGTTTGTAAATTAAATAAAGATTTATCAATATTTTTTAACTTTTTAAATAATTCTGTTATTTCTTGATTTTTCTTATTAATCAAATCTTTAAACTTATCCCATTGATTTAATGAGTTGAATATAATATGAGTCGCATATTTTAAAATTTCTTCTATTTGAGATTGTTTATATGCTGGTGAAAATACACAAATTTCTTTATTTGTGTATAAATAGAATAAAGAGTATGGTATATTATCATTAAGTGCTAGTTTTAATTTGGTATCATTTGTTTGTGAAATAGCATATTGTATAGATTCTATTTTATTTATAATTGGTTTTGCTATTTCTTCAAATGCTAACCTTGCCTCATTTACACCACTACAAGTAGCACCATGCAAATATTTTCTAATATTATCAAACTCACGCCAAAAGCTATAACCCTTTAATGCTACTAGAATCTTAGCACCTGATAATGATGATATATTAGAGAGAAGTTTAAGATTTGATTCTAAAGATTTAGAAGATAGTATATAGCATGGACTAGGTATAGAATCAAGTAAGTAGTTTGTTTGTATTTCTTGTGCTAAAAAAGACTTATTTTCCAAAAAATTTTTATGCCATATAGGAATCATTGCAATTTCCTATTTTAACATTAATTCTCTAACTGCTTTTTCTATCTCAACAGGATTTGACTTTGATATAAACTCATCTGCATTAAGTGATAAAGCCATCTCTTCATTACTTGTGCCACTCATTGATGAATTAACTACAATGGGTATGTGTTTTGAATCTGTATGCGATTTTACTTGCCTTATAACCTCAAATCCACTAGCTTCTGGCATTTCTAAATCTGTTATTATAAGCCCTATATCATTTATATCTGTATCAGCCCCAAATAAATAATCAAGTAATTTTTGTCCATTAATAAAATCTATATGAACAACACCTAGACGATTTAATATGGATTGCATAGTCTTCAATACTATAGGGCTATCATCTGCTAAAAGCACTTTTTTGGTAGATGAAACTTGACTAATATTTTCCATTTCTTTGTTTTTTTCCTCTTCAATCCATGGAAATACATCAACAAGCATTTTTTCAATATCCACTACTTGCACTAATTTACCATCATAATAACGAGTTCTTGAAACAAGTTTGCCATTGCCACTACTACCACCAACACCTGCACTTTGCTCTATTTCTGTCCATTTTTTGTTTAAGATTCTATCTGCCTCATATATTCTAACACCAATAGTCCATTTAGAAAACTCACATATCATTACAATATCATCTTCTCCCTTATTTCTTTTTACTGAATAGTTACGCAAATCTTTTGTTGGCAATGCAGAATCATAGAAAAACCATTTTCTCATATCAATTAAAGGAATTGTAAGCTCACGAATAGTGATTAAACCCTCTACAAGAGAGTTTGGTTCATGACTTACAATTGTTAAAGCACCATTATACTTAACAACCTCTCTAATCTTAAATACATTAACAGCATATAAATCTTTACCTTTTTCTAAACGAAAACATAATAATTGTAATTCATTGTTTTTGTGCAAACTTGTTACTTGATCAATATTTGACATTGCCATTTTTTAGCCTTTATAAATAAAATCGCACGATTTTAGAATCATAGCATATTTATTCTAATCGGGATACACAAATCAAATATAATAACATAATTTTTATAAGCTTACCACCATCACATTAGAGATTTTATGCTAATAAATTTTATATATACTACCCCATATTTCTATAAATCCATATTGACTTATTAATCCATTTATCGCTCACTAA
>JARIAP010000111.1 GCA_029257755.1 Helicobacter sp. | reverse complement strand
AAGTAAATGTTAAAGCAGCTGAAAGTCAAATTAGAGAAGTGGATTTTGCACAAGAATCTGCTAACTTTAATAAGCTTAATATCTTGGCACAATCTGGTAGTTATGCTTTAAGTCAAGCAAATGCTGTTCAACAAAATATTTTAAGGCTTTTAAATTAGTCTAGTTTTGTTGCTCTAAGAAGGGATTTATTCCCAAAAGTTTTTACGCCTCCTTGCTTTTCTCCTGCTTTAAGCAGGGGAGCTTGGTATAGTAAAATCAGCATTTGTTTAAAATCTTATTTATAATTTTAATCCACAAAATCTACAATTTATTGATATAAATTTAATTATATTAATCGCAATATAAATAATATGATTTGTTTAAATAAATATATTCATTGATATTAAAATGTGTAAGAATACATTATTACATATGTAATATTATTGTAAATTTTACTATAAGATTCAATATTATTATATGGAATACGAACTATTGTATCAATTCTACTTCTACCGCTATCAAATATAAAACCTATGCCACTATGAAACTGCCCCAATAGTTGTCCATATTTACTTGATAAATAATACTCTCTATATCCAATGCTACTACCAATTAATATGCCTATTCCAAATGGTTCTGTTTGTATAAAATCCCACATAACATCAACACTAGCTCCACTATAAAATCCACTTTTATTATTATCAAAAATACCATTTAATCTAATACCAAATGTTTTATAAAAAAAATAGCTATATCCAAGCATAGCACTAACATTTACTTGCAATCCATTATCTTGAATATTGTATATAAAATTTGCACCTACACCTACATTTACACCACTTTTTGTCTTCCTTATTTTGTTTGCAATATCATATTCAAAAGAATCGCTACCAGCAAGTTCTAATTTTGTTACTTCATCTTCATTATTAATATAATCATTTGTTTTAATATTATTTGGTTTTTGCATTGTGTTTTTAACAATATTATTATCTATTACTTCTTCAGCAAATACACAATTTGCACTAATTATACATAAAACAAAGGATAATGCAATATTTCGTATAAATAACATAAAATACTCCGCAAGAAAATGAGATAGTTGGCTGATATTAAAAACCTTATATTATAATAACATTATTTGTGTATTACTTAAAAGCAAATTAAATTCCAAATATAAGCATTAAAATATATATTATACACAATATTTATGTTATTAAGGTAATAAATTTTATGAATTTTGAATCATATCTTTTGTTTTTATTTGCTACATTTATGGCTTCCTTTACTCATTGTGTTGGTATGTGCGGTGGCATCGTAATCGGTTTAAATATGTGTAAATTTGATGATTCTAAAATATTACAAATAGTTGCAAATATTTTATATTTCTTTGGTAGAATGTGTGGTTATATTATTGTTGGTATTTGTTTTACACTAATAGCTAAAGGCTTTGGTTTTAATCAAACTGCACAAGCTATAATTTTTATAATACTTGGTGTATTATTATTTATTGTAGCATTCACTATCACTTTCTTTCCAAGATTATTAGGTAATGTTACTCCTAGTGGAAATTATAAATGGTATAAAGATACCTTTAAAAAAGTAATGAAATCTCAAAATATTATTAGCTTTTTTATCATTGGTGTTTTAAATGGATTTTTACCATGCCACTTAGTATATATGGCTTCAATTAAAGCAGCAGATTCAATGAATATTTATCATTCTATTATTACAATGATTGTATTTTCTATTGGCACTTTTTTGCCTCTTTTTGTTGTTGGTATTTTTAGTTCAAGTCTTTTACAATCATCTCTTAGAAAAATATTTTTATGGGTAGCTTTTGTAATTATGAGTTATTTTGCCTTTATAAATATTTATAAAGGTATAAATATGCTTAATAACACACAAGATTCAATGCATCATCATATGAATCATAATATGGGACATACAGATACCAAAAATGACAATCAAATAGATATAAAAAATGCAAATATTCACGATATACATAATCATCATATGCACGAACATCACAATAATAAATAGAGGGGAATTTACATGAATGCTATAGAATCTTTTTTTAACGCTATTATTCAAAATTCTTTTTTGCATAACGCATTATTTGCTATATTGCTTATAAGCATTATTTCTGGAATTATAGGATCCTTATTGGTATCAAATAGAATAGTATTTGTTGGTGGTGGTGTGGCACATTGTGCTTATGGTGGTATTGGTATAGCTGTATTCTTTGGTTTTTCTGTTTTGCTTGGATCTAGTATTAGTGCAATTATTGTTGCATTTTTACTAGCATTTGTAAAGAAAAATTTTGAAACTCACATTGATACTTTCAGTGCAATTTTATGGGCATTTGGTATGTCAATAGGAGTAGTTTTTATAAATATATCGACATCTAATATTGATATGGAATCATATCTTTTTGGCTCACTTATTAGCGTAGATACAGAATCTCTTGTGCTTATGAGTATATTTGATATTGTTTTATTGTTATTTTTATGTGTATATTATAGAGAAATTCTTAACATAAGTTATGACTATGAATTTTGTAAGCTTCGTGGTATAAATACTAATTTATTTATGAATATAATTTTTACTTTTATTGCTATTGGTGTTATTCTAAGTATGCAAATATCTGGGTTGATTTTAGTCCTTGCCATGCTTTCTATACCTGCATATATAAGTAATATTTTTGCTAAAACACTAAAATCACAAATGATATTTGCTAGTTTGTTTTCAATAGTTTTTATGTTCGTTGGGTTATTTTTAGCTTTCGTTTATAATATTTTACCCGGTGCTGCTATTACATTTGTTGGGACACTTTGCTTGATTTTAATATATACTTGCAAATTATTTATAAATACAATAAAAGGCTATAAATGAAAAATACACAAGATGAACTTAAAAACATTGGTAATTTAGAATATAACAACACAGCTGCAATAATTGAAAAATTAAAAGAAGAAATATCAGCAATAAAAAAAGATATTCAAATACATAAAAAAACGACTAAAAATGCAATAAAATTGTCTATTATTGTTGGTGTTACTTGTTTTTTCTTTGTTGCTTTGAATCTTAGCATACTATTTACAATAGCTGGTGGCATTGCTGGTGGTGAAAGAAAATTACAATCTTTGCAAGAACAAACTATGAAAATAAAAGAAGATATTAAAAACATAAAACAACAAAATTAATAATCATTAGTCAATTTTTCGCATTAAATACCCCTCTTGTGCTAATAAATCCGCAATCTTTGCAAATACTGGAGCAGCAGTTTGTCCTGCATAATAATCTTCATTAGCTTGAGAGCCATAAGTAACAACACCTATTGTATAAGTTGTTTTGCCATCACTTGCATATCCAAAAAATGAACCATTATAAATAGTCTCTCCATTATGTTTTTCTCTTGCTGTCCCTGTCTTACCACCAATTATAAGTCCATCAACATCAGCCCTTTTTGCAGTTCCCTCTTTTACAACTCTATGCAAAAGATTTTTCATATAGTTTGCATTATATGTGCTAATTATTTGTTTTGGTGCTTCAAGTGTTGGATAAAAAATTTTAGAATCTGGAGATATAAATTGTTTTGTTACATGGGGTGTTACAAGAAAACCACCATTATTAAATACAGCATAACCACGCAAAAGTTGCATAAAAGTCATTCTTAATCCATACCCATAACTTGCAGCACCTTTTTCTACTTCTCGATTTAAAATATTACTTTTTGGTAATAATCCTGTTGCTTCATTTGCAATATCAACGCCTGTGCTATTGTTAATTCCAAACATTTTAAACATAGATTCTATTTCCTTGCCACTTAATCGCTTTGTTAATTTTGTCATTCCAATATTACTTGATTTAATAAGTATTTGCTCTGGTGTAGCATTTTTTAAAGGTGATGTGTCTCTTATTGTATATGTCCTAAGTTGATATACTCCATCATGTAAATCAATTACATCTTTAAAGTCAATCAATTTGTTATTTGTTAAATATGAAAATATCAATGGTTTTATTGTGCTTCCGGGTTCAAATGAACGCTCTGCCGCCGCTACACGCATTTTATCTGCTATATCTTTATCTCTTTGTCCAATATTTGGATTAAATGATGATGACGATGCAAGGGCTAATATTTCTCCTGTTATTGGATCCATTATTCCTGCTACTATTTGTTGTGCTTTATATTGTTTATTTGCATTTTCTAATATTTTTTGTATTTTAGATTGTAATATTAATGGTATAGTTAATTGTATATTAAAGCCATCTTCACGCATTAATGTTCTAGAATATCTATTTAAAATTACATTTCCACTTTTATCTGCCATTCCAATAATTTTACCATCTCTTTTAGCAGATAATATTCCATCTCTATATTTCTCTATTCCTGATTGAGCAATTAACTTCATTTTATCATCATATAATTTATTGTCAATACTTTTTTTACCATAGTTTGTAAATCCCAATAATGGTTGCATAAGGTTTTTAAATGGGTATTCTCTTTCTATTTTATCTACTGCTATATCTAATCCCCTATCAATTCTTGTATTTGAATTGTTTTTAACATCTTTATTATATGTAAATATTGGGGTATAACATTCTTTAGATAAATCTATATCTTTATTTTTATATTCAACTAAAATAATATTTAATCTTTCAATTGCATTCTCTTTTGTTATGCTTCCATCTTCTAAATCCTTCATTATTCTTAAAACAGCATTATCTAATGGTGTTTGCCTTCCTTTTTCACTTGTTATTTGGGCTCTTGCAATTATTGTTTTAAATTCTGAATCTTGCAAATCTATTTTATTTATATAACTAAATGTGCATTTTTTATAAACACCAAGTCTAGCTAACTTTTGGTTTAAAATTCTAAGATTAGCTGCATCAATAGAACTAACATCACTAGCAATTAAAATATTACCACCTTTTGATATAGCATTGCGAATAGAATCTATATCAAAATTTGCATATAAATGTAAAAGTTTTATTAATAATTCCTTTTTTTCTTCATATATAGATGGGACATATAGACTCACTCTATATAATTTTTTGCTAGATGCAAGTATATAATTATCAAGACTTGATATTTCCCCTCTTAATGCTATATCTATATCTGCTTTTTGAGACCATGGGTATTGACGAGATTTTTTATTATATGGATCCATATCTGGTGGTTTTGTAATAATTTTTGCATAAACTGCTAATATAAATACAAAAAAACAGATTACAAACAATCCAAGAACTATAAAAAGTCTCCATGCTTTAAAAGTTTTTGCTTCATCGCTTGTGTCTTCATAGTCATTATAGTCTAATTTTACTGGTATAGCTTTCTTTGCATTAAGCTTTGCTTGTTGTATTTGGCGTTTTTTCTTTTCAATTTTTGAAAATGGCTTTATGATTAAATTATCACTTGACACATTTCTTAAGGTATAAAAATTATGATTTTCTGCAACGCTATCTAACATTATAGAATCAATATTATCTTGCTTATCTATATTGTCTTGTTCATTTGTTTTATTTATATAAGTTTTCTTTAATTCAATATTTGAATACTCTGTTTTAATAGCATTGTCTATATTATTATGTGAAGGAAAAAGATAAAAACTAGATTCCTTATAATCTTCTGTATTTACATTATTTAAATTAGAATCTAATTTATTTTCATTTGATTTAGCGTTTTCCTTTAAATTATTTTTATACATATAAAATAAATAAAAACCTAAATCAACTTAACTTAAATTCTTAAATTTGTGTTCTTAAAATTTCTTTATAAGCACTAATAGCTTTATTTCTCACTTCCAACATAAGCTTCATGCTAGTTTCAGCCTTACCAATTGTAATAGCTGCTTGGTGCAAATCTTTAACTTGCCCACTTGCCATATCAGCTAAAGCTCTATCGGATACTTCTTGAGAGGCATTAAGTTCATCAAGCGATTGTTTGAGAAGTGATGAAAAATCGCCCTTTTTTCCTCTAACCTCGCCACTCACATCTGTTAGAGAAATATCACTTAGCCCAGGTGCTGTAATGTGTGTAACTTGTGCCATTATTTCTCCTTTTAATTTAATTTAACTATGCTTGAAACATGGTAATAGCATTATTTGCCATATTCTTTGCACTTTGAAATGCTGCTACATTTGCTTGATATGCTCTTGTAGCTTCTACTAAATCGGCCATTTCTACAACAGGATTAACATTTGGATACGCAACATAACCTTGAGCATTAGCATCAGGGTGAGTTGGATCATATTTCATTAATGGTTTGTTATCATCTCTAACGATTTTGTCTATATATACACCATTAATTGAAGGAACAGGCTTTCTTCCATAATCACCTTCATCAAGTGGATCTTTATATTCTAAAAGATTATTATCTTTAGCAAGTTTTTTATTTAATTGTTTATTAAAATCAAAAGCTCTAAAAACAACCTCTTGTCTTCTATAAGGACCACCTTCATCTGTACGAGTAGTGTTTGCATTTGCTATATTTGCAGATACAACATTAACACGAACTCTTTGTGCTGATAGCCCGTAACCGCTAATATCAAAAGTACTCATAAACATTCTAAATCCTTTTATTTAACTCTAATAATAACCAAAATAACTATAAATTCTTACCAGATTCTAAAGCGTATGCGAATATACCCTTATGCTTCTTAAGTGCAGAAGTTAATGCTTGATACATAACAGAGTTTTTTCCCATTTCGCTAGTTTCAACATCTAAATCAACGCTATTTCCATCATTTCTCGCAAGATGCCCATCTCTAAAAAATAAAGAACCAGTCAAAGGATCTAGTTGCCCACCGGGTAAATGTTGTGGCAATATTTGAGCCAATTTCAAAGTTTTTGATTTAGATTTGTTATCAAAAACTTGACTTGCTTTCTCGGCAAGCATATCTTCAAAATGAACATCCTTAGGGCGATAAAATGGTGTATCAACATTTGCCATATTACTTGCAATAAGATCTTGTCTTAATGAGCGATAGTCTAATGCACTATAAACTAATCCATAAGCTTTTGAGGTTTCAAATGAAGTTCCCAATGCTTTTGAAAGACTTTCCATAGTATTCTCCCTAATATCCATGTATTATAAAGTTTGTTAAACAATATTATACAAGGTAAGCAAATCCAATTCCAAATATACACTTGCAATGAAAAATGGATTTTATTATACTCTTAATTTGTAAATATAATATACTATAAATATATAAATTTAAACAATTATTGATTATATTGTTATTTAATTGCATTAATAATTCTTTCTGTAAGCCCTTTACTATCAATACTCAAGCTTTTTTCAATTTTTTGTGTATTTCCATGTTTTACAAATTTATCTTCTATTTCAAAACTTATAATCTTTGGTATTTTAATTAATATATTCTTATTGAATAATTCAAACGCAAATTGCATGATAGTAGAACAAATACCATTAATTTTATAATTATCGCTAGAAATAAAAATATAATCATAATATTCAAAACATTGTTGCAACATATTTTTATCAAAAGGTTTTATTGATATTAAATCAAGCACAGAACTATAAATATCGTAATGATTAAGTAGATTGAAAAATACCTCAATTAATCTACCAACACCATTACCATAACCAATAAGTAAAATTTTTTGTTTGTTCTGCAATTCTTTATCATCTAAAATCATAGATGGTGTAAAAAGCACTTGGGATTTACATTGTTCTAAACATGAAATATATGTTTTAGAATCATTTATATTATTTGTAATTATAGATAATATTTCTTCTTTATATTGAATTCCCTTGTTACAAATAGATTTTGATTCTATAGAATTATAAAATTCATCTAATATAAATTTTCCTCTTGGATAACGAATAGCTAATGGTGTTTTAAAGTTTTGAGAGAAATCTAGCATAATCTCTAATGTATTGTTATCTCTTGGTGCAATTAAACTTATATTTGGTATCCCTTGTAAATATGAAATATCTAATAATCCTTGATGTGTTTCCCCATCTTCTCCAACAATTCCAGCCCTATCAATACAAAACACAACACCAAGATTCATAATACATATATCATGAATTATTTGATCAAATGCTCTTTGTAGAAATGTAGAATAAATTGCAATGTATGGCTTAAACCCTTCTTTAACCATAGCTCCCATTGAAGTTACTGCATGTTGCTCTGCTATAGCTACATCAAAAAATCTATCTGGAAACTCATCCATAAGTTTATCAAGTCCTGTGCCACTTGGCATTGCAGCGGTAACCCCAACGATTTTTTGATTATTTTTAGCTAATTCAAATAACTTATTGCTAAATACAGAAGTTGGACTTTTTGTAGTATTTGTTACTATTGATTTGCCTGTATTTAAATCAAATGGAGATACACCATGCCACTTTTCATATTTACCTTCAGCTATTTTATAACCCTTACCTTTAATTGTTTGGCAATGGATTAAAACAGGACGATTTAGCTTTTTCACACTTTTTAATGTAGATACAACCTCATCAATATTGTTACCATCAATAGGTCCTATATAGTCTATACCAAATTCTTCAAATAATAATCCCGGTGTAATTAATTTAAAACTTTCTTCAAATCTCTTTGCAATAAATGTTGTGCCATTTGGCATTTTATCTACAATTTTTTTTATTTTTTCTTTCATTAATTGATATAATGGACTTGCAATTGTTTTTGATAAAATCTTTGATATTGCACCTATTGGCTTTGCTATACTCATTTCATTGTCATTAAGTATAATTACAACAGGGAGTTTTAAATCCCCAAGTTCATTCATTGCTTCATAAACTAGCCCTGCACTCATAGAACCATCACCTATCATTGCTATGGGTTTATAAATATCATTATTTAATCTTTTTGCTTTTGCAGCACCAACAGCTAAAGATAATGAAGTTGAGCTATGTCCTGCTATAAAATAGTCTAAATCACTCTCATATGGAGCTAAAAATCCACTTACGCCATTAATTTGTCTTAATGTATCAAATTCTTTATATCTGCCTGTTAAAAGCTTATGTGCATAAGCTTGATGGCTAACATCATATATAAATGGATGAAGTTTGCAATCAAAAACAACATGCATACCCAATATTAACTCTACTGCACCAAGCGTAGAACTAAGATGACCACCATTTCTACTAACTACCTCCAAGATTCTATGTCTAATCTCATTTGATATAGAATCTAATTCTTCTGTATTTGCACTATTTAACAAATGTCTTATGTCTTTCCCAGCCCTAAATTGCTCTATTATGCTTTTTTTATCGCTTTTTTGTTCTATATAAATAGTTTTTGAATCTTGTGTGTTGTTAATGCTATTTGTTAAATCTAAAGATTGTTGCATATGCTTCCTTAAATAAAGTAATCAATATACACTTACTTAATATTATAGCATTATTTTTGATTAAATTTCATGTTATATAAAAAATATTGTTTAACTTAAATATTTTAATAATGTGAATAAATATTTCTTATATTAGATTCAAATGTTATTGCAATAACCTTAATGCGATTAACTTAAAATGTTAATGTTGGTTTATGCTAAAATTATAAATTTACATATAACTTTTTATAAAATAATTATATTAAACTTTAAGTTAATGTTAAATTGCCGATTTAAGCATAAGTTTTGTTTTTATAACAACATAACAATAATCACAAACTAAAGGATTCAAATGACAAAAAAAATAGTTAGTTCTGTTATTTTGGCTAGTATTTTAGTAAGCGGTGCTAAAGCAGTTGAAGTTACACCTTTTGGTAAGGTAGGTGCTATTGGTAATTTTAATTTTGGCAATGGAGACACAAGAGGATATGTTGGTCTAGTTGGACATGTAGGTGTTGATTTCAATTTTTCTGGATTTAAACTTGGTGTTGGCATAATGGCTGGTTATGCACCATTTACTATTGGTGCTGGTGGCAATTTTACAAACAACGCTTTTGTTGGAAATAATGCTCTTTTTGCTCGTCCTTGGATAGATGCTTCCGATTTATATGTTGGATATAATGGATCTGGTTTAGATTTTATGCTAGGTAGATATAATGCTAGTAAAATTCTTGCAACAGCAGATTGGATTGGCGGATACAATCAAGGTCTAGCACTTGCATATCAATCTCAATACTTTGGAATCTGGGGAACATGGGTTAATGACTGGTTAAAAAATGGTTATAATGCTAGTTCAAGCTTAAAAGGTGATGGACGATATGGCATGGATTTATCTGGATTTGGTGGTTATGCTTCAAGCTGGAATAACTTTAATATAAATAATGAATTACTTGCACTTGGATTAGACTTTAAATTTGGTGAGAATTTTAGTTTTAGTCCTTATGCACAATATTGGTTAAGAAGTGGCAATCATAGTGTATTGCAAGCTGGTGGAAGAGCAATACTTGATTTTAATCTAGGATTTGTAAAAACAATTACTACCGCAAGGGCACTTTGGTCTCATTATTTTAACAATGGGGCAAATGGTATAATGTGGCAAATTGATGAAGAACTAATATTTGCAGATATGGTTAAACTTGGAGCTGGTTATTTAAGCATAGGTGATATTGGATTAAATGGAACAACACTTGTTGATAGAACTAGATTCTATGGTCAATATTTAAATCCTTTTGGATATAATGGAATTGGTCTTGCAAATAGAAGTTATCTTAATGCAGGTATAAATACATGGTATGTATTTACTGGATTTAAATTGGGAGAATCTCTTGATTTTGATGTTCTTTATGCTGGTGGGAATTATAAAGAATTTTCTGCTATCATAAATTATAATATTATAAATAATGGCAATCTTGTTTGGTCTGTTGGTGGTGGTTATGTAAATAATGGATTTGGAAACTCAAACGCAGGGATTGCCTTCACAAAACTTAAATTCTAAATATATCTTGGGGCTATTTTAGCTCCGCCCATGTTTTACCCATTTCAAGACTACACACTAATGGAACATGTAGCTTATATATATTTTCCATAATATGTTTAATGGTTATTGCTATATCTCTTGCATACTCTTCTTTCACTTCAAATATCAATTCATCATGGACTTGTAAAAGCATTTTTGCATTATTTTTATCTTGCAATTCTTTGAGTTTATATATCTCATTCATACTAAGCTTAATCAAATCAGCCGCACTAC
>JARIAP010000090.1 GCA_029257755.1 Helicobacter sp. | reverse complement strand
AGTTCATATAATTCTTTTTGTATTTCTTCACATATTTCTTTTATATCTTGTGTTTGCAATTCTAATTCTTGCATACTTTTAGAATCTTGCCATGAAATATTAGAATCTTTATCATAGAATACACTATCAAAATCACTTTCTGTTTTTCCATTAAAAGTAATTTTTGTTGTGTCTTTATTTTGATTAATATCTACCTTGCTATTATCAACAAAATCTTGTGTTTCACTTTTTAATAAAAAATCTTGGTTGCTTGAAGTTTGTTTCAAATCACTATATATAGTCTCCTGCTTTGTATTATCTAATTGTATATTATCATTATCTTCATTATTATTTGATATACCTATATTTAACACTTGCTCTCTTTCACCATCATTATAATTTTGTTTTAATTGAGGTTTTGTATTATTTTGTGTATTAACCCCTATCTCTTGTTTTTTTGTAGCAACAATAATAGCATCTTTTCTAAAAAATCCTAATATACCATCATTGTGATTTTGCACAATCTCATATTCAAGTTGTGTAAGCGAACAATTAAAATAGCTAGATGCTTCAAGTAAAGCTTTATCAAGTGTTGATGCACTAAATTTTTTCATTATAATAATCCTTATATTTTAGTTATTAATATTTATTATATTGTAACATATTATTACTTAGTTTCACTCTTGTTATAATGTTTTTTGTGTTTATGTTCCTCAATTTCTTTTTGTTTTCTAGCATCAAGCATTTTGTTTATAGCAAGTTGTTGAATAATTGAGATTATATTATTTATCGTCCAATAAAGTATAAGTCCTGCTGGAAATGTAATTAGAAAAATTGTAAAAATTATAGGTAACCATTTAAATACTTTTTCTTGAATTGGATCTGTAAAATTTGTTGGCGTAAGAGATTGTTGTAAATACATAGAAATACCCATTAATATAGGTAACACAAAATAAGGATCCATAACACTTAAATCATGTATCCAAAACATTAATGGAGCATTTTTTAATTCTACTGCATTATAAAGAACACGATATATGGCAAAAAATACTGGTATTTGAAGCAATAATGGTAAGCAACCACCAAGTGGATTTGCACCATGTTTTTTATATAATTCCATCATTGCTGCTTGAAGTTTTTGTGGATCTCCTTTATGCTTTGTTTGTATTTCCTTCATTTTTGGAGCTAAGTCTTTCAATTTTTGCATACCAACCATACCCTTAAAACTTAAAGGAAACAATATAATTCTAATTATAATCGTCAAAATAATAATAGAAATACCCCAATTACCTATATGTTTATATAAAAAGTCAAGTAAAGCAAAAATATATTTTGCAAAAAATGTAATTCTACCATATTCAACAACACTTGTTAAATCTTGATTTATTGATTTTAAAAGTTTATAATCTTTTGGTCCTATATATCCATGCAACACTTCATTTTTTGAATTAACATTAATAAATGGACGAGGTAATCCCTTTCCAAATGCTCCAATAGTAGTAGATAATGGCTTATCCATGCTAAAAAGAAGTGTTGTATAATATCTATCAACACTAGCAATAAATAAAGCATCATCAAAATTTTGTCCCTCCACTTCTGCATCTCCATCTTCTATTTTCTCAATAGCCCCATTCTTTTTTTGCAACAATACACCATGAAATACATAACCCTCAGAATCTGCGTTTGGACGCATACCATTGCTAATTATGTAATGTGTTGGATTACTAAGTTTTATTTCTACTTTATAAGTCATATTTGGATTAATAGTAATTACTTTTTGAATCTGCAAATTACCTAAATCTTGTGTTAGTATTAATGTTTCTGGTTTATCACCAAGCACTATGTGATTTCTATCTGCAATATATGGGATAGTATTTGCTTTATCTGTATAATTAGAATCTGCAAAAATCATTTGCAATGGATACAAAGGAACATTATCAGCAAGTAATGGCAACCTATCAAGCTTTTTATTTTCCCCATTTACAATACCAAATAATCTTCCTAAATGCGTAAAAATGCCTTCTTGATGTGGTTGAGTATACTTATCAGCCTTTAGATACACTTGCGTTATAGTTCCTAAAGTATCTATATCCATATCAAATTCTTTTGATTCTATTGTTACTAAATTTGACTTATTTTTAGGTGTAGATAAAGGGATACCTTTCATACTATTAGTTCCATATGAATTTTGAATAGAATTTTGTTTGCTTGTAGCATCTATTGCACTTTGTGGTATAGAATCATCTGAAATATTTGTTGTTTGCTTAGATATACTTACCTCATCTTTAGCATGTGAATTCTGTATAGGTTCAGGAGCAAAAAACTTGGACCATATAACTATAATCACAAAAGAAATAGCAACCGCTAAAATTAACCTTAAATTACTTTGTTTATCCACTAAAAAACCTTTATTATTTTAAATGAATCGCAATTATATAAAATTTTTGCAATTTAATCAAATTAGAATCTGCATTTACAAAAAAATAAATGATTTTTTGTGGTTTTTGTATCATTGGTTTAGATAAAAAATGTTTTTTATTGTTATATTTTTTTAAATTTTCAATTTTTCTTTGTGATAAAAAAATAAATGGTGGTGAATATCCTCCATTAAAAAATTGATTACAAGATAAAATTCTAAATAATATCTTTATACAGGCACAAAATATATTGTCAAATTTAAACAATATTAACGCATAAGAAGAACATGTTGGATAATATCTACAACTAGGTGGTGTTAATGGAGAAATAAACTTTTGATAAAATCTAATCATTTTAATAGCTAAGTTTTTTAAAATATTATTTATCATTATTTTCCTAAATATATTTATTTTATTGTGTTATAAATTTATTTTCAAGACGATTACCAAAATATGAAAATGGATAACAAAGTATAAAATAAATTAAAAGTATTGCACCATAAACAATAAAATTTATACTAGTATCATGTCTCCCAAATACTTCTATTAATTGTTGCCCTACTTTTAACAATTCTACAACACCAATCAATGGTAAAAGTGAAGTTGTCTTTATAATCCTACCAAAAAGATTAATACTTGATGGAACTAATGCTTTTAATGCTTGTGGTAATATAATTAAAAATTCAATTTGCATTGTATTAAAACCCAAAGCAAGAGCAGATTCTCTTTGGTGTTTTGGTATGCTTAAAATACTTACTCTAACTAAATCACCCATTTCAGCAATACCCCATAAGCTAAAAACAATAATACCGCTTAATAACCCACCTATATGAATATCAAATATACTAGGCACACCATAATAAACAATAAATAGCCATACTATAAGGGGTATTATACGGACACTTTCAAGAAAAAATTTACATACAAATCTAATAAATTTACTTTTTGCAATCATTAGCCTACCCATAATTAGCCCACCAATTACAGCAAACAATATACTTATTAATGCAACAAGTAAAAGAATAGATACACCATGTAAAACACTAATTAAAACAGAAATACTAAAAAGTCCAGACACTTTAAATATCCTAAATAAATATAAAATTATATCATGCTTATTCTATATATAATTTTAATAAATCAAATATATTGCATTTTTATGTATAATTATCATTTTAAAAAATAATTTCAGGATCTTATCATGATATTTGATATAAAACAATGTTACTTTATTAAAAAACTTTTATTATCTGTAATTTTAGTCTCCGTCATATTGATATTTTATGGTTGTAGCGATGAAAACAAAGATGCAAAAAAAGTAGATAATAAACAAGAAGTCTATAACTTTGAATCAAGTAAGCAAGATTTTTTAGTTGAAATAAAAAATGTGGATAATAATATACAAATCCCTATAATAGATAAAAAAAGTGGAAAAAATATACTAGAAGATAATAATGTAAAAATAATAGCTATATTTCCAATAAATTGCAATATGTGTATGCCTACATTAATACATTTAAGTAATCTTGCAGCAAGAACAAAGGAACTAAAAGTTATTGTGCTAAGTCAAACAGAATTAAACAATAAATTATATAAAGATTTTCTACCACCATCAAGCCCAAAGTTTCAAGACTTTATATCTGCTGATAAAAACTTTCCATTTTTCATTGACTCTCTTAAAAGAAATTTAAATATAGAAATTAAAGATTTTAAATCACCGCTATTTTTATTAATTGATAATACAAATAATGTTACAAGAAGTTATGAGGGTGCAATTTTAGAAGAAATTTTTGAGAGTGATGTTAATGATATTTTATCAATAAGCAAAAAACAAGATTCTAATCAAGAAACAAACAAGGAGCAATAATGTTTTCATTTTTCAAAAAAACTTCTGACAATATATTTAAATTTTTAGGAAATAAAAAACAAAAAATATCAAAAGATATACTTGAAGAAATACTTATAGAATGTGATGTGCATTATGATATTATTGAAAAAATGCTTAATAATTTAGGTGAAAATGTAAGCAAAGATGAACTTAGAGTTGCTATTGAAAGATTCTTTCGTGGAGAAAGTTATTATGATAAAATAAAATTTGAAGAATTAAATCAAACTCCTATTGTATATCTAGTGTTTGGGGTAAATGGTGCTGGTAAAACTACTACTATTGCAAAACTAGCAAAAAGATTTAAAGATAATAACAAAAAAGTAATTTTAGGTGCTGGTGATACATTTCGTGCTGCTGCAATAGAACAATTACAGCTTTGGAGTAAAAAAATACAAGTTGATATAGTAACAACAAAACACGCACATGACCCAAGTGCATTAGCTTTTGATACAATTAGTGCTGCTAAAGCTAGAAATATGGATTATGCAATAATTGATACTGCAGGTAGATTGCCAAATCAAACTAATCTTAAAAATGAACTTATAAAGATTTCTAAAACATGCTCTAAGGCTCTTGATAATAAACCATTCCATAAAATACTTATACTAGATGGAACGCAAGGAAGCTCTAGTATAGAACAAGCAAGAATATTTCATGAATCATTAGGGTTAGATGGAATAATAATAACAAAAATGGATGGCACAAGTAAAGGTGGATCTATATTAAGCATAATATATGAATTTAAATTACCTATTATATTTTTAGGTGTTGGAGAAAAAGCAGAAGAATTAATTGAGTTTAAAGAAAAAGAATTTATTGATAGTATTTTAAAAGCAATATTTGAATAATCAATATTAATTTAAATAAAAATTATCATATTATCATAAGAATAAAATGTAAAAACCAAGAAATCATGATAAAATTATTTATAAAAACCAGGTTATTGCATTTATTAAATATTAAGAGGTTTTAAATGGAAAAAAAGATATTTTTAGAAAGTGAAAATGGATTTTTTGGTGAAGGGGAATCTAGTTTTGGCGGTTGTTTTGTGCCTGAAACCTTATATCCGGCTTTACATGACCTACAAAAAGCTTATAAACAAATTTTTCAAACAAAAGGTTTTAAAAAAGAACTAAAGTCATTATTCAAAACATTTGTTGGGAGACCAACACCATTAATATATGCAAAAAATGCCTCTGAAATACTATGCAATGAAATATACATAAAATTTGAAGGATTAGCAAATACAGGGGCACATAAGATTAATAATGCATTAGCACAAGTATTACTAGCAAAAAGAATGGGTAAAAAACATATTATAGCAGAAACAGGGGCAGGACAACATGGTGTTGCTGTTGCAAGTGTATGTGCATTTCTAAAAATGCCATGCACTATTTTTATGGGTGAAGTAGATGCACAAAGACAACAACCAAATGTATTTATAATGCAGCAATTTGGTGCAGAGGTAATAAGAGTAGATAGTGGAACAAAAACACTAAAAGATTCTGTAAATGAAGCTTTAAGACAATGGAGTATATTTCCAAATGATTATTTTTATGTAATAGGCTCTGCATTAGGACCATATCCATACCCAGATATTGTAAGGGATGCACAATCAATTATAGGAAAGGAGCTTAAAAAACAGATTCAAAAGACATTAAGCAAGAAAGCAAATACCTTTTTACCAGATTACATAATAGCTTGTGTTGGAGGTGGAAGTAATGCTATAGGTACATTTAGTGCATTCTTAGAAGATATGGGAGTAAATCTTATTGGTGTAGAAGCCGGTGGTGAGAACTTCAAGGTAAATAAGAATGCTATGCGTTTAAGCAATAATAGTGAAGCTAGAGTTGGTATAGCACAAGGATTTAAATCATATTTTTTACAAGATAAACATGGACAAATATCAAATACTTATTCAATTAGTGCAGGTCTTGATTATGCAGGAGTTGGTCCACAGATAGCACATTTAGCAGATATAAAAAGAATAGAATTTATGGCAGCAAGTGATGAACAAGCATTAGAAGCAATGCAATTTTTTGCTCGTCATGAAGGTATTTTAGCAGCATTAGAATCAAGTCACGCATTAGCAGGAGTAATACACATTGCAAAAACACAAAAAAACAAAATAATTGTAGCTAATGTAAGTGGTAGAGGAGATAAAGATATTTTTATAACAGCAAAAGAATTATGCCCAATTGAGTGGAAAAACTTTTTATCTTTAGAATTACAAGGCTTAGAAAAAAAAGTAAAACAATTAGAAAAAAATAATAAAGAAGAAGAAGTAACTCAAGAAAAACTAAATAAAAATGTAGAAGAATTTAAAAAAACATTACAAAGTATTAGCCAAAAAGACTTAGAATTCTTAGATTTTAAAGAAACTCAATCAAATATATCACAATCAAACGATAATACAGAATCTATAAAAACACCAAAAGAACATGAAATATTACTTGATATAATGCAAGAAAATGATAATATGGAAAACAAAGATAATCATAATGACACAGAAATAAGTGATAGACTATTTGACTCTATTGGTAATGCAGAATCTGTAGTTATGCAAGATGAGCTAGAAACTAAGAATATAGATTCTAATGGCGAATTAGATGAAAATATTTTAAGTTTTTTATATAAAACAAATGATTTAGATAATACAAACACAGATTTTATTGATTATAACTTAGAATCTAATGATATAGAAGAAATACAAACAACACAAACAGAACTGCAAAATAACAATACAAATGAAAACATTTTAAATGACAATGTAGATTACTATAATGAAGAATCAAATAATGATAAATTTTCACCATTAGAATTTTTAAAAGATGATTTGGAATTGAAAAAATATGACGATAATTCAAAAAAACAAGATACACATATATCAAGTTATAATGAAGAAAATGAAAACAACACGAAGCAAACAATAAATTCTAATGAAATAATAGAACAGATTAAATATTATAATATAGAATCTGATGAAAGTAAAAAAAATAAAATTTCATCTAATGAATTGAAAGAAGAATTAAAAAATATAAACATAAAATCATCAAATATAGATAATGTTAAAGAAATAGAAACAAAACAAAATGAAATATTAATAAATGAACATTTAGATTCTAAATTCTTGGAATCTAATATTGAGCAAGATGAATTATCAACTAAACATATAGATTCTAATGATGAAATAAACGACAATATTTTAAACTTTTTATACGAAACAAATGATTTAGATAATGCAAATATAGAATTTAATGATATAGAATCTAGTAATACAGATAATAATAATTCTATGAATTTAGAATCTTTATTATTAGAAGAAAAAGAAAATAATGAATTAAAAACAAATTTAGCAACAGATGATATAAATATTACAGATAAAAATATAGATTCTACAATAGAAGACAACAATGAATTAACAATGCCTATAAATGAAGAATTAATACAAACATTAGGTAATACATTTAATCTTGATGAGACTAATCCAAATGAAATAAATATAATGGATATAATAGATGCAGAAGATAGCAAAAACTATAATTATAAAAGTGAATTTGATGAGTTACTGGGAATAAAAACAAGTGATGATTTAGAATTACAACAAGATGAGGTTAAAGAAGAAAGTATTTCAAATAAATCTATTTTTATAGATATACAAGATAACATAGAACAAGATGTTGATAATGATGATATAGATAACTCTATGCGACCTTTAGAAATGAATATATTAGAACAACAAGATAGCCATAATATAAATGCAATAGATAATCTAGAAAGTATAGAAATAAATAAACTACAAGAAATATTTGAAAAAATAGAAGATAATATAAAACAATATGATAATGCTAAGCAAGAAAGACAATTACAAAATATAGAATATGATAATGAAAAACAAGAAGAATCACTAAAAAATGTAAATGTGATACCACAGCAAAAAACAACGCGTGTATTTGAAACAAAACCAGAGTTCAATAAAATTTGTAGTAAATCCTTAAAATCATAATGTTAAAAAATAAACGAGCTAATATTTATGTTTGCTTATTTAAAAATAAATAAAATTAAGATAATAAAATTTCAAATTGTATTATTAATATATATATTTACACAATATAGCATTGCAATAGATACACAAAACAAACAAAACCTTTATGGTGAAAATAAAATAAATGAAGATAATATAAAAGAATATTCTATTATAAATGACTTGCGATTAGCTTTTGAACCATTTTCTACAACAGATTCAAGCTATCATGAATTCTTAATAGAAACAAACATGAAAGATTATTTTAGTAATTATAAAAACTTCTTAGAAACTATTGATAAATGTTGTAAGTTCGACAATATAGGACTAGTAATAAATAGTTTTGATATAGATTATCAAAAATTAAATCAAGAAAAATTAAAAAATATAATATACTCAAATAAAATAAATGATAAAAAAAACATATATAAAGAAACACATAACAATAAAACAATAAGACAAAATAAGGTAATAAATATTGCAATGTTATCTCCAAAATGCACAAAAAGAAAATTTAATATTAAAAAAGAAATCAAATTAAACAACAAAGAAATACTTTATGCAATTGCAAAAGAATGTAACTTTTCAATTCAATATCAACAAAATAAAAATGTACAAACAGATATTGATAATATAAATTTAATAAATATTGAAAATAAAAAACTTGACTTTATAATACCTATTTTACTATATGACAATTTTTATAAAATAGAATCAAATAAATTGATTATAAAAGATATTGATATGAAAATGTTTGATATTAATTATATATCAAGCACTCGTATGGCACAAAGCAATACAGATGTTTTATTCTCTCAAGAACAACAAGATGCCTATAATAATTTTAATAGTTATATAAATTATCCAAATTACAATTTAAATTATAAAAATAGAAATATAACACAAAATCAAAATATATCAGGGTATTTAGATAATTTATCATTAAAAAATCAATTGCGTTCTCAAATGAATTCTACAAATTCTAATTTTGGTAAAAGTGGAACAAAAATATATTCAATTGATGAAATAAATTTTTGGGCAGATATAGAATCTAAATTATTTATTATGCTTGATTCTAAACATGGTGATAAATTTATGATTGATAAAGGAGCAGGATTAATTTTTGTATGGACTACAAAAACAAAAATGAAAGAAGTAGAAAAGTTTCTAAAACAACTAGAGGAAAAAATTAATTTACAAGTAGAACTTGATGTTGAGATTCTATCTCTTACACATTTTAAAACAAACAATATAGGTATAGATTGGCAATCAATTTTTTCTATATTAAACCCTAGCAATTCTAAGTTAAATGTTTCATTTAGTAATGCTAGTTTAACTATTGGTAATGATATTTCAGATTTAAATAGCATTATAAATCTTTTAAAAACTTATGGAGATTTAAAAAGTCTTAGCAACCCAAAAATTATGGTATTAAACAATCAACCAGCAATAATTAGTGTAGGCTCTGTATTAAGATATACACAAAATCTTGTATATCAATCAAACAATACAAACACAACAATACAAAACACAAGCACTCAATATCCAAGTATATTTGCAGGAATATTGCTTGATATTACACCATCAATAAATAAAGATTCTATAGTCTTACGCATAAATCCATCTATAACAAAGACAAAAGATCCAGAATTAGAAAATACTTCTCAAGCCCTATCTTCACCTCCAAACCTTAGCACAAATCAATTATCATCTATTGTAAAACTTAAAAATGGACAAAGAGTTATTATAGGTGGATTGATAAATAATACAACACAAAACATTTCGCAAGTAATTCCAAAAGTTGGTGAAATTAAAGTATTTGGTAAAGTATTTGGTAAAGAAAGCAATACACAAAGAACAGAAGAGCTAATAATCATTATAACACCAAGAATAATTTACTAAAAACTAAACGACAACAATAACAAATATAAAAGAAATTAGTATAATATTTAAAAAATTATAATATGCTTTATAAATAAGAAGTTAATGAACTATAAAAGGAGATTATATTGTATATTATTGCTTTAGTTTATTTATTGCTATATATTATTCCAGCAATTATATTAGACATTTTACAAATAAAACATATTAAATCATATTCTAAACAAAAAGCTGTTATTTTAAGCAAAAAAGATTATGAAACTGCTGCAAACTATGCTATATCAAAGCTAAAATTATCAATAACCTCTCATGTATTTGAATTTGTGCTACTAATCTTTTGGTTGGAGTATGGAATCTCTTTTTTAATACAAAACTGCAGTATGCAAACTATTAGCAATTTTGGATTAAACTGGCTAATGCTTATGAGTTTTGTTGCTATAAATGCTATATTACATTTTCCTTTAAATTTATTATATAAAAAGATTGACACAAAATATGGTTTTAATAAGCAAAATATGAAAAGTTTCTTAATAGATTGTATAAAAACAATATTTATAGTAGGCACTTTATTGGGCATTGTATTTGTGCTTTTATTATGGATTATGGAAACTATACAATTATGGTGGTTAGTTGGATTTATTTTTTTATTTTTCTTTATTATACTTATGCAGTTAATTTATCCAACTATTATTGCACCAATGTTTAATAAATTTACACCGCTAAAAGATGAGAATTTAAAAAATAGAATCCATACTCTATTATAAAAAGTTTGATTCAAAAGTAATGGCATATTTGTAATTGATGCAAGTAGAAGAGATGGGAGGCTTAATGCATATTTTGGTGGATTTGGAAGCTCTAAAAGAGTAGTTTTATTTGATACATTGCTTGAAAAAATTAGTGAAGATGGATTAATAGCTATTCTAGGACATGAATTAGGACATTTTAAACATAGGGATATATTAAGAAATATAGCAATAAGTGGTTGTATATTATTTCTTATATTTGCTATTATGGGTATGTTTTTTAAATCTATATGTTTATACATAGGATTGCAACCAATACATGGTAATATATTAATTTTAGCAATATTAATGTTACCAGTTTTATCATTTTTATTTATGCCAATACAAAGTTATTTTAGTCGCAAAGCAGAATATAAGGCAGATGAATTTGGAGCATCATGTGTTAGCAACAAAGCATTAAGTGAGGCTTTAATAAGATTAGTAAATGAAAATAAAGCATTTCCTTATTCTCATCCAGCTTATATATTTTTTTATTATTCTCATCCACCATTACTTGATAGGTTAGAGGCACTTGGAGGTTTTAATGATAGAAATTGATTTATTATTAAGAATTGCAATAGCTTTCTTAAAAGACATGAATCTTGATGATTTTAAAAAACTTGTATATGAAACACAATTTTTGCTTACAGATATAAATAATTTAGAAACAGATAAATTACCAAAAGATTCTACAAAACAAAATAATAATCGCAAAGAACTTGGTAATTTAAAAGCAGAATTCAATATAGTAAGCCCTAGATATGAAGCTGAAATATTATTAGGGCATATACTTAATATGAGTAGAACAGAATTACATATTAATAGCAAAGAAGAAGTTTCTGATTTTGATAAACAAAGATATTTTAAGCTTTTAGCTATGCGCAAAAATGGTATTCCACTTGAATATTTAACAAATCGTGCATATTTTTATGATATTGAATTTTATGTTGATAAGAGTGTTCTAATTCCAAGAATAGAAACAGAAATACTTGTAGAAAAAGTATTAGAAATTATTAATGATTATGGTATTACAAATTTCATAGAAGTTGGTGTTGGAAGTGGGGCTATTAGTCTATCAATTCTAAAGAATACAATCAATACATGTGCTATTGCAACAGATATTAGTAAAGAAGCATTAAATATTGCTAGACATAACGCACAAAAAATAGAAGTTGCTAATAGATGTGATTTTATAGAATCTGATTTATTGCAATCACCATATTTAATTATGAAACAACCAATTTCTTTATTAATTTCTAACCCACCATATATAGCAAATAATTATCCATTAAACCAAGAAGTTTTATGTGAGCCACATATTGCATTGTTTGGCGGAAAAAATGGAGATGAGATTTTAAAAAAATTAATTTTACAAGCTCGTGAAAAACAAATTCAAATTTTAGCTTGTGAAATGGGATATGATCAAAAAGAAAGTATGCAAGAAACTTTATACAATGCCGGATATAGTGCCAATTTCTATAAAGATTATGCTGGGTTTGATAGAGGCTTTATAGCAACGCTAACTTAGATAATTAAATATTAGAGTGATATTATGACAAGATATATTAATAAAATTGTTATATTTTCTTTATTTATAATTACCATAGTAAATGCAAATCAATTAGAATCTAATATAAAAGATTCTAACAATAAAATAATAAACTATACAAGCATAGTAGAATTATTGACATACCTTGATGATATATCATGGCAGTTATATTTAATTACAGAAAAAGGCAATAACTTTGAAAAAAAAGAGTTATTAATAACACAAAAAAATAATTTATTGCAAATTTTTATAGAAAACATTAGAGATAAAAATAAAATAATTGGATTCAATACAAATGAAAATAGAAATAATAAAATGAAACAAGAAATGCTACTTTCTGATTCTAAGATTCAAAAAGATATATACTCTATGATTAAGAGTGAAATTGCTATATCTACACTTGAATTAAACTATCAAGTATTTACTTTATTTATAAACCTTAGAAAACAAATTGATTTCTTTTCACAAAAACAAAAGGTTATGGATATTATAAAACCAACATTAATATCACTTAATGCTATGCAAAAAGATTTTGATAATATAGAATCTTTGTCAAAAACTAAGCAAAAAGAGATAAATCTAAGTATAGCACAATATAGAAGTAAATTATCAACAGCTATTGATCTTGTAACATATCTTAAATGGCATGCTTCTGATTTTGTCCCACAAGACACAATATTGCATTCACTTATCCGTTTAACATTACAAGAATTATCAAAATTTATGAAAGTTGGACATGATAATATATTAAATATTAAAATAACTTTATCTTTAATATGTTTTATTGTGCTTTGGGCTTATAGAAAAATGATTACAAAGATTATTGTATATGCTATGAATCTTGCAGCACATTTAACAAATCAAGACAAAGAACTTCACTATAGAATACAAAAAGATTTACTTCGTCCTGTATCATTGTTCTTATTTGCATGGAGTTTGCGTGTATGTATAGGAGTATTATACTATCCACAATTACAACCAGAAAACATTGAATCTTGGTTTAATATATTATATATAATTAATATTTCATGGTTTTTAATTGCTACAACAAAAAGTTATGGAACTGCTATATTTGCTAATATACTACAAAAAACAAATGGTGAATTTCGCAAAGAAATTATAAATCTTATATTAAAACTTCTTGATACAATAATAGTGATTATTGCTGTGCTGTTGATTCTTAAAAATTTAGGTTTTAATATATCTGCAATTATTGCTTCACTTGGACTTGGTGGGTTAGCAGTAGCATTAGCAATAAAAGATACATTAGCTAATTTTTTTGCATCTGTAATGTTATTGCTTGATAATTCTTTTTCACAAGGAGATTGGATCGAATGCAGTGGCATAGAAGGTAGTGTAGTTGAAATAGGTCTAAGAAGAACAACAATAAGAACAGCAGATAACTCTCTCTTATTTGTCCCAAACTCTGAATTAGCAGATAAAGTTATACAAAATTGGAGTCGCAGGAAAGTAGGCAGAAGGATAAAAATGAGTATTGGTGTAACCTATGATGCAACAGAAAAAAAACTTAAAAAATGTATTAAAGAAATAAATGAAATGCTACTAAATCACCCAAAAATTGCAACTAAATCAAAATACAATGAAAATGAACTATATAAAATTGCATTAAAAAGAGACATTATATCATATGATGATTTTTTAGGTTATAAAAACGCAATATATGTTTGTTTAGAAACTCTTGCTGATAGTTCTATTAATATATTAATAGATTGTTTCACGGAAGGAATTACAAAAAGAGAGTTTTTAGAAACAAAAGAAGATATAATATTTAAAGTAATGGAGATTGTAAAAAATTGTGAGCTTAGCTTTGCCTTTCCTAGTCAAAGTTTATATGTAGAAACATTTCCTAAAATTTCTTAATATATTTATAAAGTTTAATTAAATAAGGAGAACCTATGGTAGAAAGATACGCAAGAGATAATATGAAAAAACTTTGGGATATGAATGCTAAATATTCTGCATGGCTTGAAGTAGAGAAAGCATTAGTTAGAGGTTGGAATAAATTAGGATTAATACCAAATGAAGATTGTGAGAAAATTTGTAAAAATGCAAAGTTTGATATTTCCAGAATTGATGAAATAGAGACAATCACAAAACACGACTTAATAGCCTTTACAACAAGTGTTAGCGAAAGTTTAGGAGAAGAATCAAGATGGGTGCATTATGGTATAACTTCAAGTGATTGTATTGATACAGCAGTAGCATTGCAAATGCGAGATTCTTTAAAAATAATTTTACAAGATATAAG
>JARIAP010000110.1 GCA_029257755.1 Helicobacter sp. | reverse complement strand
ATATCAAAAATTTTTTAATCATTATATTGGGACTAGATTGTATGGCGGACTTTTTACATCATTATTTACAAATTTATCTAAATATTATATTAATAATGGAAATACGGAATCTATACCAAATCCATATATAAATAATGGTAATTTAGAAAATTTATATGTATTGGCATTCATGAGTGCAGATTTACTTTTTGAATTTCCCTTAGATAAAAAATTTAAACATTATATTGGTGGTTTCATGGGATTAAATATAGGTGTTATGTATTATAGACCATATGCCATAACGAAACAAGGTAAATATTATCCAGTAAAATATATATGGGATTATAACTTGCAGGTTGATTATTCTTTTAATCTTGGTGTTAGTTTAACTTTATTTGATATTCATAAAATAGAGTTTGGACTTGGAATACCATTTTCTTATCTAGCATTGCCCGGTTTTGCAGAAAGTGCAAATCCTATTGAGAAAATTCCAGCACAATTTTGGCGAAGTGCAGTTTTTCTTGTAAATTATAAAACTATATTAAAGTTTTAGGTTTGTATAGTGTTTTTTAATCTTTGGGTATTAAAAGGTTCATTATTTTTTAATGCTTTATATTTTTTTATTATAATTTAAAGCCCTAAATTATAATAAAAGGAAGATAATGCGTATCACACAAATTTTATTTGACTTCATTAAAAGTGAGTCATTTGGCGGAATATTTTTGGGGATTAGCACAATAATGGCTTTATGTGTTGCTAATTCACCATTATTTAATTATTACCATGATTTTTTTGAAATGCCTTTTGGATTTACTTTTGGTGAATATTTTGTTGGAATGTCAATACATTTTTGGATAAATGATGTTTTAATGTCTTTTTTCTTTTTGCTTGTTGGTTTAGAAATAAAACGAGAAATGCTTTTTGGAGAATTAAATTCTTTTTCAAAATCAGCATTTCCAGCAATTGCTGCTGTTGGCGGTATGGTTGTACCGGGTTTAATATACTATATTTTAAATATAGGAACAGAATCAAGTCATGGTTTTGGTATTCCTATGGCAACAGATATTGCATTTGCGTTAGGTGTTATGTTAATACTTGGTAAAAGAATACCAATATCATTAAAGGTTTTTTTAGTAACTCTTGCAGTTGTTGATGATTTAGGTGCGATAGTAGTAATAGCATTGTTTTATGGTGGAGATATTAATATTTTATGGCTTATTGCATCTTCAATAGTTGTTGGAATATTAATTATGTGTAATATTCGTGGGGTAAAGCTTTTAAGTGTATATTTAGTGTTGGGTATTTTTTTATGGTTTTTTGTCCATTTAAGTGGGATACATGCAACAATTTCAGCAGTTGTTTTAGCTTTTTGTATTCCTGTTAAAGCAAAAATAGGTTTTAAAAAATTTAACAAAGAGATGGAAGTATGGGCAAATAAATATCAACATGATAAATTAGATAAAGATAGCATTTTACTTGATCATAATAAACTTGAATTTGTGCAAGAAATACAAAATAGTGCGAAAAATACACAAAATCCACTTTTGCGTTTAGAACATTTTTTACAGCCATGGAGTGCGTATTTTATAATGCCTTGTTTTGCGTTTGCAAATGCAGGTGTTAATATACAATCAAATTTTAATTTTAATATAGATCATATATTTCTTGGTGTATTTTTGGGATTAGTTATTGGTAAGCCTATTGGCATATTTTTATCTTCATTTTTATGCGAGAAATTAGGTATTGCAAAGCGTCCAGATGGAATTTCATGGGCATATATTATAGGTGCTGGTATGCTTGCTGGTATAGGATTTACTATGTCTCTTTTTGTTTCAGGTTTAGCATTTACTTATGAAGAAGCAAAGGAGTTATCAAAAATTACAATTTTACTTGCATCTCTTACTTCATGTATTATTGGTGTTGTATTTTTGCTTTTATGTGGTAAATCAAAAAATTAACACTTTTATGGTAAAATCATAGCTTTTATTTTAAAAATTATGAAAGGTTTTAATTATGCAAGAGCTTTTAAGTTTTTTACCATTAGCAGTTCTTATTTTAGTTTTTTACTTTTTAGTGTTTCGTCCTCAACAACAGCAAAGAAAAAAACATGCCGAAATGGTATCATCTCTAAAACGAGGGGATAAGATAGTTACAAATGGTGGTTTTGTGTGTGAAGTTATAAAACAAGAAGATAGATTTATATCTGTTGTGCTTGGAGATAATAATGTAAAATTGGCAAAAGATTTTGTAGCATATAAGGTTGATGATTTAGAAAAAGAAGAATCTAGTATTAATAATTCAAAAGAAGATAATAAAAGTAAATAAATTATTAGGGTAAAACAAATAATGGCAAGAAACAATACTCATATACAAAAACCATTTAACTACAGACTTTTAGTTTTTATTGTGGCTTGTTTGTTTGGGATATTTTTTAGCATACCATCTTTTTTTCAAGATCCAGATAAATATCCATTTTTTAGTGATAAAGCAAAAATTACATTAGGTCTTGATTTGCAGGGCGGATTAAGTTTATTGCTTGATTTAGATGTAGATGTAGCACTTGAAAGTAGATATTCATCTATAATTAGTGAAATAAAATATCAAACTGATAAAAAAAATATTTTTATAAATAAACTTAAGTTACATGATAAAAAGATTAGTTTTGTGCTTTTTGATTCTAGTAAAGAAGAAATTATTAATCAAATTATTTCAAATATAAGTGGTGCTAAAAGCATAAAAAATGGTAATATATTTACAATTACACTTGATGAAAAAGAGGTAAAAAATGTTCAAAAAGAAGCGTTAGAACAAGTAATATTTACCATAAGAAAGCGTTTAAGTGGCTTTGGCTTAACAGAACCAAATGTTTTAAAAGAAGGAATCAATCAAATACGAGTAGAAATGCCCGGTGTAAAAAGCGATGAAGAACAAAGGAGATTAGTTGAACTTATATCTAAAAATGCACAACTTGAATTTATGGCTGTTGATGAAGCACTTGCAGCTAGAATAGCAAATGGAGAAAATATAACAGATTATGAAGCAGAAAGGTATGATTGTGTGCTTTTGTCATATATAAACTCGTTGAATAATAATATAAAGCTACCATTAAAAGCAATACCAATTCTTGATGGCAGTTCAATTATTGATGCTAGTTCTACACTAGATGAAAATAAGGAGTATGCCGTTAGTTTTAAATTAGATTCTAAAGGTGCTGAGGTATTTGGGGATTTTACAGGTAAAAATGTTGGGAAAAGGTTAGCAATTGTTCTTGATAAACAAATTGTATCCGCACCAAAGATTAATGTTCGTATAGGTGGAGGTAGTGGAATAATTACTGGGAGTTTTAATAAAGATAGTGCTAAAGATTTATCCATTACGCTAAAATCTGGTGCATTGTTAGCACCTGTTAGTGTAATAGAAAAAAGGAGTGTTGGTCCAAGTTTAGGGGCAGATTCTATAAAAGCTTCAGTTATTGCGTTAATATCTGGTTTTATTTTAGTTGTTGTTTTTATGATTGTTTATTATTCTATGGCTGGTATTTTTGCTTCAATTGCATTAATTATAAATTTATTTTTAATCATTGCTATTATGGCTTTATTTGATGCTACCTTAACATTACCCGGTATGGCTGGAATTGTTTTAACAGTTGGTATAGCAGTTGATGCAAATATTATTATAAATGAAAGAGTTAGAGAAGGTTTGCGTGCTGGAATGAGTGTTGTAAAATCTCTTAAAATGGGTTATGAAAATGCCTCAAGGGCAATTTTTGATGCTAATATTACCTCTTTAATTGCATCTTCTTTGCTTTATATATATGGCACAGGGGTTATAAAAGGTTTTGCAATTACAACAGGTATTGGAATATTAGCATCTATAATAACTGCAATAATTGGCACACATGGAATCTATTTGTGGCTTGGGGATAAAATAGAAAAAAGTAAGAATACAAGATTTTGGTTTGGCATAAAGATAGAGCATACACTATTATCGCATACAAAATTAAAAAAGTAGGGCATGTATATGGAGATTTTTAAGCAAAATAAAATATTTGATTTCGTGTATTTTAGCAAATATGGATTAATAGGATCAGCACTTATTGTAATAGTTTCTTTGTATCTATTTTTTGGTGTAGGTTTTAATTTAGGTATTGATTTTGCAGGTGGTAGCACAGCACAAATACAATATGAGCAAAAAAATGCACCAATATCAAATATAAGAAAGTTATTAGCTGTTGATGAAAGATTTAAAAACGCACAAGTTAGTAAATTTGGTGCAGATAATGAAATTGTAATTAAGATTCCATTTAGAGATGATTTAAAATCAAATGAAATAGATACGCAATTATATAAGCTTCTTGAATCAAGCGGTAATTTTACCATTAGAAAACTAGATGTTGTGGGACCAAAGGTTGGAGATGAATTGCGTAAAAGTGCAATAATATCCTTACTTCTAGCAACAATAGCAATGATGACCTATGTTAGTTTTAGGTATGAGTGGCGTTTTGCACTTGCATCTATTATAGCTCTTGTGCATGATGTGATTATTACTGCTGCGAGTGTAATTGTATTTAAAATCGATTTAAATCTTGAAGTTATAGCCGCCCTTCTTACACTACTTGGATATTCTATAAATGACACAATCATTATATTTGATAGAATAAGAGAGAAAATGCTTGAAGGAAAAAAAATGAAAGTTGAAGACATAATTAATGAAGCAATATCAAGTACGCTAACAAGGACAACACTTACTTCACTCACTATGTTTTTTGTTGTTTTAACCTTGTATTTATTTGGTGGGCAAATTATAATAGGTTTTTCACTTCCACTTTTAGTTGGAGTTATATTTGGAACATATAGCTCTATGTTTATTGCTCCAAAACTAGCTATTATATTGAAATTTTCTGTTGAAAAGTATTATGCAAAAGAAGTAGAAAAAGCAAAAAAACAAGAAGAGAAAAAGCGTATGAGACAATTATATGAAAGCGGTAGAGTATAATTATTCAATGATATTATATAAACATTTTATGTTTAGCCATTGTTAAATAATTTTTAATGTATAAAATCTTTATATATTTAAATGCAAATAAATATAATTGCAATTTTAGATTCACAAATATTCGTTCCTAAATACAATAGTTAATTTTATTAATAAAATATATCAAGCATAAAAATATTATACATTATGTAAAACATGCTAAAATCATACAAAAATTATAAGCAAGGTTAAAGTATGGAACATTCAATAGAACAAAGAGTAGATTTGTTAAATCTTAATTCTAAAACTATTTTAATAACAGGTGCAGCAGGGTTTATTGGTAGTAATCTTGTAGAATATTTTGCACTAAATCACAAATCATGCAAAATATTAGCATTAGATTATTTTAGAGATTCAAATACTTTTGCAAATGGAAATCCAACGACTCTAGGACATTTTAAGAATCTATGCTTACATAAAAATGTAGAAGTATTATCGCTTGATATTGCAAACACTCAAGATATGAAATTGTTGCAAAGGAAATATGGAAAGATTGATTATATACTTCACCAAGCAGCAATTTCTGATACTACATGTATGGATATGAAACATGTAATGAATGTAAATTTAAATGCCTTTAAAGAGATTTTGAGGATTGCAAATAAATATGAAGCACATGTAATATATGCTAGTTCTGCCGCTGTTTATGGGAATACAGAAATACCAAATAGTGTAGGGATAAATGAAAAACCAGAAAATATTTATGGTTTTTCTAAGCTTTGTATGGATATGGAAAATATAAGATTGCAAAAAGAATTGCAAGAAAAAGGCATAGGATTAATAGGACTTAGATATTTTAATGTATATGGAAAAAATGAATTTTATAAGCATAAAACTTCATCAATGATATTGCAATTAGCATTACAAGCACTAAATAATAGAATAGTAAGGTTGTTTGAATATGGGGAACAACAAAGAGATTTTGTATATATACAAGATGTAGTAAATGCAAATGTTAAAGCACTTGAATTATTAATGCTAACTTATGGATTAAGAGACAAAGATAAACAAACCAAGCAATGGCATAAAGTTCATAGAACATTCAATGATATATCAATGCCAAAAGAATCTATATCTCAAAATAGTGTATTAGAAAAATTATTTGGTGTTGATTTTAATGAAAAATCTCAATTATTTATGAATGAATGGGTAGAAAATGGTGCTATATATAATGTTGGATTTGGTAAATCAAGGAGTTATAATGATATAGTTGAGATTCTAAAAAAAGAACTTAACATTAACTTTGAAATAAAATATATAAAAAATCCATACCCATTTTTTCAAAATCATACCTTAGCAGATTCTAAAAATTTTATCCCCAACTATAAGCCACAATATACATTAGAATATGGTATTAGAGATTATGTGCCATATATAAAAGAAATTGAAAAAGACATAAAAGAAGGAAAAAAGATATGGTAACAAAAAAAAGTAAGATATTAGTTATAGGTGATTTAATGCTTGATAAATATGTATGGGGAAATGCAGATAGACTTTCTCCAGAATCTCCTGTGCCAATTGTAAAAATACAAGAAGAAAGTATAAGTCTTGGTGGTGCATGTAATGTAGCAAATAACTTAGTAGCAATGGATGCTGAAGTATCAATTTATGGTGTTATAGGAAATGATATTGAGGGATCATTATTACATGATTTTTTAGTAAGCAAAGGAATATCTACTCATTGTTACAAATCAAATCGTCCAACAACAACAAAAACTAGAATCATGGCTTCAAAACACCAAATGTTAAGAGTTGATAAAGAGAGTAATTCTCCACTTGAATCTAAAATATATGAAGAAATGTTTGATCATATACAAAATAATATAACACAATATCATTGTGTTATACTTAGCGACTATTTAAAGGGTGTTTTGAATCAAATTTTTACACAAAAGTTAATTAAACTAGCAAACGATAATAATATCCCTATATTATGTGATCCAAAAGGTAATGATTATAGTAAATACAAAAATTCTACATTATTGACACCAAATAAAAAAGAAGCAATGGAGGCAACTAAAATAACAATCAAAAATGATAAAACGCTATTGAATGCACTTATGAAATTAAAAAAAATATGTTTATTAAAATATCCATTAATTACATTAAGCGAAGAAGGTATAGGGTATTTAGATGAAGATAACGCTTTAAATAAACGACCTACAATAGCAAAAGAAGTTTATGATGTTAGTGGAGCAGGAGATACCGTTATAGCAGCACTTGCATTAAAACTAGCACAAGGATATGATATTGATTTTGCAATAAAGTTTGCAAATGCGGCAGCAGCTGTTGTAATAGGCAAAATTGGAAGTGCAACTGCCACCATACGAGAAATTAATGACTTCTTAGCACCAAAAAGGATTCTAAGAGATGCAGAATCTAAAATTATATATAACATTGAATCTATAAGCGATGTAATTAATGCGAAAAAGATAGTTTTTACAAATGGTTGTTTTGATATTTTGCATTATGGTCATGTAAGTTATCTTGAGAAAGCAAGAAAATTGGGTGATATTTTAATTGTTGGACTAAATAGTGATTTATCTGTAAAAAGGTTAAAGGGAGATTCTAGACCGATTAATACACAAGAGGATAGGGCTTTCATATTAGCAAGTTTAGCAAGTGTTAGCTATGTAGTTATTTTTAATGAAGATACACCAGAGAAGTTAATTTCAAAAATTTGCCCTGATGTTTTAGTAAAAGGTGCGGACTATAAAGGAAAAGAAATAGTAGGTTCTAAATATGCAAAATCAATAAAACTTATAGATTTTATAGACAACAAAAGCACATCAAACATTATAAAAAAAATTAAATATGATAAAAAGTAAAATCATATAAATTATGACCAAAAAATTTTACAACTACCGATAAATAATGCTAAATTATATTAAAATATAACAATAAAATATTATAAATAAGGCAAATTAAAATATAAGCTCTAAATTTAAATCTATAAAATAGAGTTTTTAAAATAGATTTTATATTTTTAGAATCTAATTTCAAATCAAATTGATTATAATTATATAATTACAACAATAATAATTTAACCATAAACTTAAAAAAGGAGATTT
>JARIAP010000054.1 GCA_029257755.1 Helicobacter sp. | reverse complement strand
ATCTTGTATATCTTCATTTAAGCTATATTTAAGTGATATATAATCATAGCCTAATCTTATGAAGTGCATTAATGCAGGGATCTTTACGCGTGTATCCTCATTATACATTTGTATCCTTATTTTTTATACTTAAGTGTATCATAAATATATGAAGTCTGCAATTAGAATATTTTTTATTTAAGATTATAAATGTTGTTATTAATGCTTAAATTCTTAGAATCTTTATGTTTTTACAAGCATTATAAATTATTGTTATACATTTGTTAAGTGTAATTTTAATTGATGTGTTAAATTTAGACTATACATTATTCCTTAAATAATATGTTTCTTTCACCTTTGCTATTTGGTGCGGATAAAAATCCTTCTTGCTCTAGTGTTTCTATTAATGATGCAGCCTTATTGTATCCTATGCTTAGCTTTCTTTGTAGATAACTAATTGAAGTTTTATTGTCCTTTAAAATTATTTCTTTTGCTTCATCTAGTATCCCGCCATTACCTACAAATTTGTCTCCTATATTTACACCTGCTTTACTTTCCATTAAAAAACTATCATCATATTTAGGTTCTCTTTGTGCTTTTATAAATTCTACTATATTTTCTACTTCTTGCTCACTTACCCATGGTGCATGTATTCTTATTAGTCCATTTGCAGTTGTGAAAAGTCCATCTCCATTACCAAGCAATTCTTCTGCTCCTGAATCATCTAATATAACTTTGGAATCTACTCTACTACCAACCCTATAGCTAATTCGTGAAGGTAGATTTGCTTTTATATGTCCTGTTACTACATTTACGCTACTTCTTTGCGTAGCAATTATTAGGTGTATTCCGGCAGCTCTTCCCATTTGTGCTATTCTTGCTATAAATGCTTCTGCTTCTTTACCACCTGTAATCATCAAATCTGCTAATTCATCTATTATAATTACAAAATTTGGCATTTTTTCTTCAGCTTTTTCATTATATGAATTTATATTTTTTGCTTTCACTTGTGATAATGCTTCATATCTTTTATCCATTTCAATTGTTGCCGCTTGAAGTGCTTTTATAGCTTTATTTGGTGCATTAATAATTGGGGTAATTAAATGCGGTAAATCCTCATAAGGTGCAAATTCTACTTGCTTTGGATCTATCATCATAAGTTTTAAATCATCTGGATTATTTCTATATAATAACGATAAAATTATAGCATTAACACCTACTGATTTACCGCTTCCTGTAGTCCCTGCTACAAGCAAATGCGGTAACTTAGCAAGATTTGCTGTGATTGGATTCCCGCTTATATCTTTACCTAATGCAATGGTTAGTGGATCTTGTGATAGTAAAAATGAATCTGATTGTAAAATCTCTCTTAAGTATATTGTTTCGATTTTATTATTTGGTATTTCAATTCCTATTACATCTTTTCCGGGTATTGGGGCTTGGATTCTAATGCTTTTAGCTTTTAACCCTAATGCTAAATCATTTCTATGACTTAAAATTTTTGACACCTTTACATGTGTTTCTGGACGAAATTCAAAAGTAGTTACAATGGGTCCTGTTAGTGTATTAATGATGTCTCCACGAATTTTATGTGCATTTAGAATTTGCAACATTTTATCTATTTTTATATCTAATTCTGCATCTTGTATGCTATCTTGTATTATTGGTTCTTGCAATAATCTTAGACTTGGTAAAATAAATTGTGGTTGTTGTGTAAGGCTGTTTATAAATTGCCCTTGTTTTTCATTTGTATTTTGTTTTATTTCATTTACTTTTTTTTCTATATTATCTTGATTTTTTATTATTGTATTTTGTTTGTTTATATTTTGATTATTTTTCATATTATTGCTAACTTGTTCTTTGTTGTGTGTATTAGATGATATATTATATTTTATATTTGGTTCTGTATATAAGAAATTATTTGTGTCAAAATTTGTATATACTGAATCTTGCAATATATTTTTATTGTTTGTTTTTAATGTTGGCATACTTGATATATAGCTTTGGTAATTTGGCATTTCTTTGTTTTCATTTTGCATTATATTTGTTTCTTGATTTGATATTGGTTTTGTTTCTATTGTTTTGTTTGAATCTTGTGTTTGTATGTTTGTTTTATATGATTCATGTTGTTTATTGTTTTCATTTGTGTGATTATTTTTATTATTAGATGATAAGTCTATATCTTTAGATTCTGTAATTTCTTGAATAATTGGCATAGAATCTATATTGATTTTAATTTCATTTGTTATTGGTAGGTTATCTTCTTCACTATCTCTTGTTATTTCATTTATTTGTATTTTATCATCATTTACATTATATTGCATATCTATTTTTTGTTTTGAATCTATTTTGTTTGTTTGTTGTTTAGATTCTGTAATTTCTTGAATAATTGGCATAGAATCTATACTGATTTTTACTTTATTTGTTGTTGGTAAATCATCTTTTTCATTATCTCTTGTTATTTCATTTATTTGTATTTTGTTTATATCATCTGTATTGTATGATGTCTCTAAATTAATATTAGACTTATTTGTATCTCTTAATAATGTATTACTTTTATAATCTGTTTCTTCTGCTAATATTTCTTGTGGTGGTATATCATAATCACTTATTTGTATATTATCTTCTTCATATTCTTTTAATGTATTGATATTTTGATCTATATTTTTTGTAAATCCCATATCAAGTGTTTTGTAATTAGAGTTAAGAGGCATATTATCGTATATTGTTTTTTGTGAGTCTTGTTTTATATTATCTTTGTAATTGATTGTTTGATTAATTTTATCTTCATTATTTGTTTTTTGTATTATTTCTATGTTTATTGGTTGAGATTCTATATTAGAGATCATGAAATCTTGTTGATATGTTTTTGTTTGTGTATTTGGTTTTATTTGTATATTATCTGTGTTTGTTGCTTGTGGTTTAATAGTTTTTATTTCATGTGAATAAGATTCTTTGTCTATTTTATTTGTATCATTTTGATTAGAATAATTTATTTTTATACTTGCATTTTGTGTTTGCCCTTTTTTTGTAATTATTTCTATGGAATCTAAGTTTTTATCTTGTGTTACATTAATTGTTTTTGTTTGTATTTGATTTTGTTGCATATGTTCCTTTGTTCGTTGTGGTTTTATAAATATTTCAAGCGGATTTGATGTGTCATCTGATAATTTAATTTGAAATGTTTTTGATTGTGATTCTTGTATTGTTTGTGTTTTAAAAGTCTTTAAATGTGTGTTTGCTTGTTGAAATTTCTTTAAAATATCTTCATCATTTTGTTGGGTTTTTGTATGTGTTTTTGGTGTGTGTGTAATTTTATTGTTAGTTGTTTCGTCATGTTGTTGATATGGTAAAGTCCATGATTTATTATCATTATTTATTTGCGTAGTATTTGAAGGTTTTATTTGAATTAATATCTCTTCTTGGTTATTGTCTATTATTGATTCTTTGTTGGTTGTTTCTTGAGTAATAGAATCTTTTTGATTATTGTTGTTATACGATACTTTGATATTTTCTTGATTGTTGTTAATATTTTTAATTGGTTGATTTTTATACTCATCTAATGGTAGTTCAATTAATGGCTCATTAAAAATATATTTAGTGTTTGCTGTAGTAGATACTTCACTTAATTCTTGATTAATGATTTTTTTGTTAGCCCTTTGTATATAATCAAGGCTTAAATCTGCATAACTTGATTTAATCTTATTAATCATGTTTTTAACAATATGCTTAAATGATTCCATAGCCATGTTAAATGTTCCTCCGGTATATTTTAGTATAAATGTTGAAGTGTTTTTTGATATAAGCAATAATGATAGAATAATACCTATAAAAGCTATTGCAGTAACTCCAAATAGGCTAATATATTGTGCAAAATAGTTTTTTATTATATTACCCAATAATCCACAATCAAATATTATTGATTGCAATATCAAACATGATACAAATAATAACATATATATAAATGTTAATTGCATTTTTTTATAAGAATAATTTGTATCATCATGCAATTTGTATGTTGGTATTAATAAAAGTGGTAGGTAAATATATGCAATATAACCAAACATATTTATATTAAAATTTGCAAAACTATTACCAAATCCGCCTATGCTAAAGAATCTATTTTCAACATGAACTCCACTTAAAGCAATATCTGGCGATGTATAACCAAATATTGTAGCTATCCATAAATATAATATAAAACAATTAATAAAAACAAATATGTAAATTTTTTTTATGTTAAATCCTTGTTGCAAAATGTAATTTTTCTGTTAAAATTATAACAAAATTTATCATATTTATTGATTTATATTGATATAGAGTAATGCAAAGGAGCTTTAATGCACGGAAAGATAACACGTTATACTGCTACTACAGGTTCAGGCGTAATTATGAATGCCTCAAAAAAGATTTTTGAATTAAAAAAAGAAAGTTGGCATGATGGTAGAAATCGCCCTGCAGTTGGTATGTATGTTGAATTTAGAACAAATGATGGTGGTATATTAGTTACAGATGCAAGAGCATCAAAATATCAATCTTTTCCACCAGATGCTCTTATCCGTGAAATAGATTTTTGGAAAAGCAATACAGATGAAGAATTGCAAAATAAAGAATCAGAATTAAGATCAAAAGAAGTTCAAAAGATTTTTGCACAAACAAATTATTTAAAATTGCAAGATATAGAAATAAATCGTAGCGTTCAAGATTGTATAAGAGAATTTTTTGCAGTTGAGTTAAGAAGTGTAGAGTTCTTAAAGGAAATAGATATGGCTTCATTAACACCATTAATTAATTTTCCTATTTGCAAGAGATTCTTAAATAAAGCATTAGATCACTTAATTTTTTCTGATAGAAAATTAAATATTGATATGTTTGCAGAATATCACTCAAGACTAGGAACTCTTGAGTATTCTCATAATTTTTTTTCTAAGAATGAATTAAATCCAGAAAGAGTTTTTGAAGAAGCTTTTCTTGAATATCAATTTAATTACAAAGGTGCATCGCGTGCAGCAGGTGGAATTAAAGAAAGAATTATGCAATTGCAAAATAAAATAAGGACTACAGCCCACGATTTGAAGGTATTGTATAAAAGACTTGAAGCAAAAAAAGGCGATGAAAATGAAATAAAAGAAAAAATTGCTAGAATGAGAGCTAATTCAGAAAAAGCACATGAAGAAAGTAAAACACTTACAAAGGCATATGAGAATCTTGAGAGAATGTGTAAGGGATTTGCAGAAAAAAACCTAAAGATATTTGAAGCTGTATTTAGAAAAACGGTTAATATGTTAAGAGATAAAACAGAAGAAGCATTAAATGTAACTGCAACTCAACTTGATAATCAAATATGGGAATTGGGTATGAAGTCTGTTTCTATTAAAAATGTGTTTTTCAAACATGATATTAATGAACCATATTGTATGATGACATTTCTTGGGCAAACTATAAAGAAACTAGATAAAGGCAAGATCACTGCAGCAAATGAACAAGCTATGTATAAATATTATATGAATCACCAAAAAAAATTTGTTAAAAAATTTTTAATTCTTACAAATCAATCAAAAGTTGAGGTAAATGTAAAAATTGATATTATGAGTCAAAGCAAACATCACAATGTCGTGATTGCTAAAAAAGATTCTCAATTTTTTGTAGCAGTCAATAAGGAAAAGTTTGAAGGTATATATATTGATACTACAGGTTTAGATAAGCTTGCATTACAAAGGGTGCTATCAGATACAAAAGAATCAAAATACAATAAAGAAACTAATATATCTCTTATAACAAAAGAGCAAGTTTCAACCATGAAAGAATAATTCATGGCTATTGCTATACTTGATATTCTAAAGGAAAACAATATAGCAAGTGGCTTTGATTTGCTTACTTTATTGCATAAGTATTATTATGTTGGTGATAGTAATAGTTGGTGGTGGCCAAATTTTTTATCACAGGAAATAAAAAATGGTATTGAAATAAAAGGATCGTTAGATAATTCGCCAAATTTAAGTTTATGTTTTGCTGCAATTTTAGGACAAAACACAAAATATGAATATGCTTCATTAGCATTAACAAAGCTATACAATTTCTTATTTACAAGAATTGTAGGCAACAATGAATTTGATATTGATAAATATAAATGCTATCAAAATCCAAAGTTAGCTTATATATCACAACCATCATTTAATAATGTCATACTTGAATTAATTGCAAATTTAACTAAACAAGAAATTGCACCATTGATACAAAAGTCTGGATTCTACAATCAAAAGTCTATAAGAATAATAACATTAGCAAATAATATTATAAGAGATTTTAATACCTTTGAATCTTTTAGCAAAAGAGTAGATAAAGAATGGTTATTATCTCAAAGTGGCATAGGTCTTGAAAGTGCTACAAGCATTTTAAACTATGCGTTGAAAAGAGAAGAAATGGTAGTTGATAGATATACACAAAGATTATTGTCATATTGTGGTATTATATATCAAGATTATCAAGAGATACAAGCATTTCTAACTAATGATTTATATAAGGCACATTCCATATACGATTTTGATATATCATATGCACAAATAATGGCAAGGCTACATGGAAAAATAGTTGAATGTAGTAAGCACAATAAGATAAGGCAGCTTGACACATAACATTACATTATGTTTTTAAGTTTATTACAAGCTTTTTTATACTCTAAATCACACGCTTTTTTGTAAAATTCTTTATCTTTTGTATAATCTTGTTTTATATCCAATCCATCATAAAGCTCCAAGATTAGAACAACCTAAACTTTCATATTTGTTACACGCTTTTTCATAAAGCTTTATGGCTTTTTTAGAATCTTTTTTTACATTATGTCCAATTATATATAAATTTCCTAGATAAACACAACCCAAGCCATTATCTAAATCACATGCTTTTGCAAACAATTCTTTAGCTTTAGTATAATTCCTATTTATCCCTCTGTTTCCTTTGTATAAATCTCCAAGATTAAAGCAACTCTTTGATACCCCTAAATCACATTGTCTTATATAATCATTAATTATAGTTTTATCAATAGCTAACAAGCTATCTACATAAAGCATTATAATAATTAATATATATCGCATAATTTTTCCCATGTAAAAAATATTTAGATTCTATATGTTTTTATAATATAACAAAATTAATCAAATATAATAAAAAATATAATAAAAAGCTATATAATCTTGATTTAGTAAAAAATAAATAAATTGTAAGTTTAAATTAAACGATAAAAGAATATTGTATATTAATTAATGTAGATTCTATAAATAATCATTATTCATGTAATATAGAAAATCGTGTTATAATTGAGATTCTATTTTATATAAAGGATTTTAATGACTATTGGTATTATGGGAGCTATGCGCGAAGAGATTACGCCATTGTTAGAAATGTATAAAGATTATGATAATATAGAGATTGCTGGAAATTTATATTATGTTGTTAGCTATAAAGATTCTAAAATTATTATAGCATATAGCAAAATTGGCAAAGTGCATGCAGCAATTACTGCTACTACTATGATATTAAGATTTAATTGCGATAAAATTATATTTAGTGGAGTTGCTGGAGGATTAGGGTATGATTTAAGAGTTGGTGATTTGCTTCTGGCAACTTCACTTTGTCAGCATGATGTTGATATTACTGCTTTTGGTCATGCTATGGGATTTATACCTGAGGGTAAATTGTTTTATGAAAGCGATAAAAATCTTTGCAATATAGCAAAAGATATAGCAAAAGATATGAAATTAGATATAAAAGAAGGGATTGTTGCAAGTGGAGATCAATTTATAGCAAGTAAGGAAATAAAAGATTCTATTGTTAAGGAATTTAATGCTATTGCTGTTGAAATGGAGGGAGCTAGTGTTGCTTGTGTATGCGATAATTTTAATGTGCCATTTTGCATTTTTAGATCAATTAGTGATAGTGCCGATGGTAAAGCTAGTGTAAGCTTTGATGAATTTTTAGAATCAAGTGCAAAAATAAGTGCAAATTTTGTGTATAGATTCATAGATAAACTTATATAGTAAATAATAATGAT
The DNA here is from genome assembly GCA_029257755.1 of Helicobacter sp. GTDB lineage: Bacteria > Campylobacterota > Campylobacteria > Campylobacterales > Helicobacteraceae > Helicobacter_A. The sequence continues at coordinate 375 of JARIAP010000054.1, read as the reverse complement.
AAATCTTATATAGTAATCATAATATTTTATGTCTTTCTTTTATTGATAATTTAATTATCGATTAAACATTAGTCTAATAATGTTTAAGTATTGATGGCAGATTATTGTTTTCTATTAATATTGCTATTCTAAATAAAAGGTTATGTATGAAACAATTCTCACTTAAAGCTTTAAGTGTGCCGATATTTTTTGAATTATTGCTTCGTTATTTATCTTTAATTATTAATACCATGATGGTAGCAAAACATTCAAATGACTTAGTGGGAGCAATGGGTGCTGGTAATCAAATACTTGATTTATTTATTACAATTTTTACATTTTTAAGCATTGGTTGTAGTGTTGTAATAACTCAAGCTATTGGTGCAAAAAACACTC
>JARIAP010000053.1 GCA_029257755.1 Helicobacter sp. | reverse complement strand
CAGCAATAGAAGCAGCAAGAGCAGGAGAACATGGTAGGGGCTTTGCAGTAGTTGCAGATGAAGTAAGAAAACTAGCAGAAAGGACACAAAAGAGTTTAGGAGAAATAGAGGCAAATACAAATATCTTAGTGCAAAGCATAAATGATATGGCACAAGGCATAAAAGAACAATCACAAGGCATTAGTCAAATAAATGAAACAATATCACAACTAGAAGCTGCTACACAACAAAATGTAGAAATAGCTAATCATTCACAAGAAATAAGCATTGCAGTAGATTCTGTGGCTACTAGAATATTAGATGATGTGAATAGGAAGAAATTTTAAAATGTTTAGTAAATGTCAATTAACAAAACTTTTTAAGATTGTATAAGGGTATAAATAATTATGTAATATGTTGAAATATAAATTAAAAATTACAATAATTTAATGTAATAATGCAATTAACATATAGGTAAGATTTTGTTTTTATAATAAAAAATATTACAAATATAAATTATTACCTTATTTCAAAAATTATATCTTTTGGTATAGGAAATATATCTAACTTCATTATGTCACCATTTAATGTGTTTTGCATTTTTACATATTTTGTGGTTATTTCCATAATAACAAATATGTCTCCATTATATGTAATGGTATCATATTGTCTTAGCCATTTATTATTAATTAGAGCCATTTTGTCAAGTATTGCATATAATTTTGGTTTAGGTTCATTTACATTTTGCAATTTTTCTTGTTTATTATCATTAATATTGTTTATTGGACTCATGCTATCTACTATAGGATTGAAATTTTTTTGTAAAATTTCTTTTGGTTGTATTAGAAATTTAATTTTGTTTTCTAAATTATCATCTATATTTTTAGATGGGTTGATAAATATAAAATATAGTAATATACAAATAAATAAAAATAGTATTATTATGTTTATTCTAGTTATTTTCATTTATTATACCAATATTATTAATTTCAAATACTATACGCATATCTTGATTCCATTTAACATTTAGGCTATCTAATAGTTGTTTTGTGTTATCCATATCAAATTGAGATTCTATTATAGAATCTTGTATCTCTTTATATGTATTGTCAAAATCATTAATTATTGTTACATTCAAAGATTCTATTTCGTGTATGAATATTATTGCTTCATTTTCTAATGATCGTATAAATTCATAACATAATATACTATAACATTTAAAGTAAAGTGTGTATTGGTTTTGCTGTGATTTATATTGATTTTTGTTGTGTTTTAATAATTTATGTATTCTTTTTATTTCGTCGTTTGTGCAAATTATTGTTATACATTTACTCTCAATTTTGTATGTATTAAATAGATTTTCTATATCCTTTTGTATATTTGCCATATTATGATGTTTTTGCTCTAATGGTGTCCATTCGTTATTATCAAGAATATTTGTAATTGCAATACAAGATGATAAAAATAAAGTTAGCAATATTAATCTTTCTATTTTATTTTTTTGCAATATATATAATGTTAGTTTGTTTAGAATCTTGTTTATCATTTTTAATACTTTTGGTTTGTTGCATAACTAAAGTAAATTTATACTAAATATATTATAGTATGTTAAATATTAATAAATTATAATATTAGAAACAATAAATAGTAATCTTTAAATTAAGAGTTTAAAAGCATTGCAAACATTTTGTTTTGTAACTACATTAATATATTGTAATTCTTACTATATGAAATACTATATTGATATAAATAACTTAAAATTATTTTATATCAATTAATTTCATGTGTTATTTATTGGAGTTTTCTTTGCATTTAGGACACATTACAAATAATCTCATATCATGGCTTATTAGTTGTGTGCCAAATTTCTCTGCAATATCAATCTGTAATCTTTCTATATCAGAATCTACAAACTCAATGATAGTTCCACAATTAAGACAAATGATGTGATCATGATGTGCTTTTGCTGCTATTTCATATCTTTTGCCTGTTTTGTCTGCCTCTAAAGCAGTAATAAAGTTTTCTTTTTCTAAAAAACTTAAAATTCTATAAACAGAAGATATACTTGTATTTTTGTCTCTAACTCGTAGTTGATTTGCTATTTCTTCTGGGCTTAAATGTGTCCCACTTTTATATAAAACACCGATTATTTCTTCTCTTTGTTTAGAATTTTTTAATCCATTTTTTTTTATAGAGTTTCTTAATCTAAGTAATATAGAATCCAATGTTTCTAATCTTTTTGTAATTGCTTTTTCCATAAAAGTCTCCTTTTAAAATCAAAAATTACTATGATAAATAATATTATTATAGTTTAATATAAATTATAGCAAATAAAAATAATAATTTGATATATTTCTCAAATTTATTAATAAAGTAATAATATAAAAAAGAAATTTTACTTTCTTAAAATCATTAAGATTGTATGTTAAGTTTGTATAAAACAAATATTACTTATTGCGATATACAGCATAATATATAGCTAAAATAATAAAAATCAGTGATAATAAAAATTTGAAAAATTAATATATTTAATATTAAAATATATATTAAAATACTTATGCTATCATTATAAGAAATCATTTTTAATTTTTAGGAATAAGGATTTTGTATGTTTTCATCATCCAGACAACTTAAGCAAGAGTTACAAGAAAAAGAAAATAAAATTCATGCATTAAATGAAAATTTAGAATTTTATAAACAGGTATGCTCTTTTGCTATTGAAGAAATTGTAATTTGTGTATCAAATGGAGAAGTTATATTTAAAAATATAAATACAGACAATATAAAAGATATAAAATCTTTGGTTTTAGCACTAGAAAAAAAACATAATATTATAAATATTGAAGAAAATTCATATGTAGTAAATTACAAGAAGATACAAAACATTGATGTTTATTATCTTAAAAAATGTTCTATAGGAGATAAAAGTAGCGGTGGAATTGATATTACTAATATGCATCATTCAGCGTTGAAATTAGGGCTTGGTTCAGCACAAGATTCATTTACTACCATATTTAAAGATTTGACAAATATTCTTGATAGTGCAGAATCTGCTACAGATATTTCTTCAAAAGGATTAAATGTAACTAAGAAGTCATTAGAAGATATAGGAAATTTATGCGACAAAATGCAACACGCACAAACCCTAGCACAATCGTTAAGTAGCAGAAGTAATGATATTACTAATGTTATTTCACTTATTGATGATATAGCAGAACAAACAAATCTATTAGCACTTAATGCAGCAATAGAAGCAGCAAGAGCAGGAGAGCACCGCCTCCTGCTGCAAAGAGCTGGGGCTGGCTGCGGCCGCCGCCTGGGAGCAGCAGGGCCGGAGCCTCTTCTTGGCCAGCGTGGGGCCCGTGCGCTTCCTGGGGCCGCCCGCCGCCGTGCAACTCTTCCGGGGGCCGCTGCCGCCG
>JARIAP010000103.1 GCA_029257755.1 Helicobacter sp. | reverse complement strand
CATTAAAAGAGAGCTAATAATATTTAGACTAGCCATTAATATAATAAGCATTAACACTAAAAACAAGGCTTTTTTTTCAAGCTCCATAGCAGAGAAAAAATTACCATTTTGTTCCCACCAACCTTGTAAATCTCCATTAACTTCATTACCCGTTTGCCTTGAATATTCAAATATAGCATTTTTGATTAATTCTTTATCCTTCATGGGATCATTAGAAAATATATGAAATCCTTCATAAGCAATGTTATTTAATCCTCTAATAGCTCTTATAGCTTCAAATGATGTATATACAATGGAAGTATCGTAATTTCTTAATCCACTATTAAAAGTTCCCTCTATAGCAAATTTTTTCATCTTTGGAGTTAAGGCTATACCTGTTGGTGCTAAATCTGTAAATATTAATACAACTTTTTCATCTTCTAATAAACTAAGAGAATAATAAAATGTTTCACCCATAATAATATTAAATGTATCATTAAATTTAGTCGCCCTACTCTCCATTAATATTTTATTTACAGCTCTTTCTCTATTTAAATCTACACCATATACAACAATTGGATAAATCTCTGCATTCATTCTTATTATTGCTTGTGTTTGCATATATGGACTAAATTTTAAATGTGGGAATTTTTTCTCTAAAAAATTTAATAAATCTACTGATAAACCTTTAGTGGAAGTCGAAAACATAGTAATAGGATAATTCATAATAAAAAGCTTATTTTCAAATTCTTTTATCATACCATTCATAATACTCATAGTAACTAAAAGAACCATAACGCCAACACCAACGCCTAAAAATGCTAAAATAGCAGTTATAGAAATAAAAGGTTGTGTTCTATCAAACTTTAAATAATGTCTTAAAATAAAAATAATTAATTTTGTTTGCACTAATATTCCTTACTAAACTACATAAAAAATAAATAAAAATAATTATATCAAAACTAAATATAAAATACATATTTATAACAATTTTATAGATAAACATATAATAAAATATTGCTAATATTTATAATTTATAATTTAAAATATTGAAATTTAATTAATTTTTCCCCTTAATATATCTTACTCTATCATTTCTTTCTTTTTCTTGTTCTTTATAAAGCATAGCACAACCTTTTGCTAATTCTCTAATTTTTAAAATATACTCTTGTCTTTGAGATACAGAAATGGCATTTCTAGCATCTAATACATTAAAAAAATGGCTAGACAACATAGTATAATCATATGCTGGTAATGGTAATTTAAAATCAAGACATCTTTTAGCCTCATTTTGTGCATTTTCAAAACTTTTAAATAAAAACTTTATATCTGCTACTTCAAAATTATACTTTGAAAATTCATACTCACCTTGTAAATGCACATCACAATATTTCATAGTATCATTCCATATAATATCAAACACAGATTCTACACCTTGTATATACATAGCAAGTCTCTCTACACCATAAGTAATTTCAACACTAACACTCTCACATGCTACACCTCCAACTTGCTGAAAATATGTAAATTGAGTTACTTCCATACCATCAAGCCATACCTCCCAACCAAGTCCCCATGCACCAAGAGTCGGGGATTCCCAATTATCTTCTACAAATCTTATATCATGAGATTCTATAGAAAGCCCTAAAGCTTTCAAACTTTGTAAATAAAGATCTTGAATATTATTTGGTGATGGTTTTATTAAAACTTGAAATTGATAATAACTCCCTAACCTATTTGGATTTTCTCCATATCTACCATCAGTAGGTCGTCTTGATGGTGCTACATAAGCAGTAGCCCATGGAGTTTTATCAAGACTTCTTAATAATGTAGCTGGATGAAAAGTCCCTGCTCCAGCAGGAATATCATATGGTTGCAAAAGAGTGCATCCTTTTGTGTTATTAAAATAAGCATTAGCCCAAAATGTTTGTAATTTTAATAAAATCTCTGAAAATGTTAGCATAAAAAATATCCTTATATAAAAGCTAAATAAGAATTATATCTAAATATAAATATTTATTAATAAATCTTTATAGCCTATTTAATATAACAGGAGTCTAAAGTAATTAAAATTATTTCATTAAATAGAATAATAATATATTTATTAAACAATAATTTAAACTATAATTTATATAATTATATAATAATACATAAATATAAAAGATATAGTGTAAAAACAAAAATCAAATTATAAAATAAAAATAATTATTAAAACAATAAAGAATTGAAAATAATATAAAATAAGTATAAAAATAATGTATATTTAAATTCCTTTTATAATCACATAAAAATATAACAATGTAACTAAATTAAGTAAAAATAGTTAAAAAAATAAATATAATATTTAATATTTAATCAAATTACTCACAACTTTAGCATATAATTTTATCTAAAAAAACAAGGGAGTTATATGGATTTATTAGAATATACATTAAATGGTAATATTGAAAATCTAAGTGCATTGGAATTATCAAAACTTTATGATTATGATATTTTCACACTTGGTAAAGTAGCTCATTACATAAGAGAAGAAAAATATGGTAAAAAAGTATTTTTTAATATGAATCGTCACATAAATCCTACAAATATTTGTGCTGATGTATGTAAATTTTGTGCTTTTTCAGCAAGTAGAAAAAATCCAAACCCATATGATATGAGTATTCAAGAAGTTGTTGAATCTTGTGTAAATGCGTATAAGCGAGGTGCAAAAGAAGTCCATATAGTAGCAGCACACCATCCAGAACATAACTACAATCATTATTTAGATATGTTCAAAGAAATTAAAAAAGCTACTCCATTGTTACATATTAAAGCTATGGGTGCAGCAGAAATTGATTATTTAACTCGTAAATTTAATATAAGTCTAGATAAAGTTATACATGATTTAGCAGAATCTGGAGTGGATTCCTTGCCCGGTGGTGGTGCTGAAATTTTTGATTCTAAAATACGAAAAATATTATGCCATGGTAAAGCTAATGCAGAGCGTTGGTTAGAAGTTCATTCTAAATGGCATTTAATAGGTAGAATGAGTAATGCAACAATGTTATTTGGACACATAGAAGAAAGACATCATAGAATTGATCATATATTGCGTTTAAGAAATGCACAAATATCAATTGATAAAG
>JARIAP010000185.1 GCA_029257755.1 Helicobacter sp. | reverse complement strand
TTTGATTTTATTAGAGAATATAAATCAACACCAAATGCTAAAGATCCTATATTTATTGTTATTATTCCTTCACCACTTGATTATAATACTATGGAAGAGGGTAGAAACTTAGGAGTAGAATATTATGTAATGGCAAATGATTCTGAATCTTTTTCTGATGCAATAAGGATGTCTATATAATAATATTTTGCATAGTATAAACAAAAATATATGAATCATTAAAATAATTGCTTATTTATAAAAATTAATTTATTTTTTTTATGTTTTAATTTATACATTGACTTTTGCAATATTAAAAACTTATATTTGCATTATCTATAATATGACTTTTGTTGTATTTTTTATCCATATTATTATATTTAAATATTTATGTCATATAAAAGCATTATACTTTAGCATTATGATTGATAATATATGTATATTTAGCTATAATTAATATATTAAAAAATAATTTATTTATGTAGAAAGGCAATAACATGAACTATATCCCTTATGTTATAGAGAAAACAGGTAGAGGCGAGAGAAGCTATGATATTTATTCTCGTTTATTAAAAGATAGAATTATTATGTTAAGTGGTGAAATTGATGATAATGTAGCAAGTTCAATTGTTGCACAATTATTATTTTTAGAAGCAGAAGATCCACAAAAAGATGTTTTTCTGTATATAAATTCACCCGGTGGTAGTGTTACTAGTGGTTTTAGTATTTATGACACTATGAATTATATTAAACCCGATATTTGCACCATTTGTGTTGGTCAAGCAGCATCTATGGGTGCTTTTTTACTTAGTTGTGGCACAAAAGGAAAAAGATATGCTCTTCCACATTCACGCATAATGATACATCAACCATTAGGCGGAGCTAGAGGACAAGCAACAGATATTGAAATACAAGCAAAAGAGATTTTACGCTTGAAAGCAATTATAAATGATATTTTATCAAAGAATACTGGACAGAGTGTAAAAAAAATCATACAAGATTGTGAAAGAGATTTTTATATGAGTGCAGATGAATCCCAAAAATACGGCTTAATTGATAGTGTTATGGTGCGTTCAATAAAAAATAATTAAATACTTTATTTAAAGTGTGTAATTTTACTACAATTAATTTTCATAAAGTAGTAATTTTACCATTATATATTATTTTTGACTATATACTTGTAAAATAAAGTATAAAAAAGTAACATTTATAATTTTTTATAAATAAAAATGTGTATATTCTTGCAAAATTAAATAAATTTTAAACTTTTATGTGTAATCTTATCTCTAAGGATTGAAATAAATCCTAACAACAATGTTTCTTTAATGAAGCTAAAACTTTGTTTGTAAATTAAGGAGGTAATATGACACAGGTTTTTAAAAATAAAACACAGGTTTTTGAAAATGAGCAGTTTAAAGTAACTACTTCAAAGTATTCGCCCAAACTTTTGGATATGGTTTTCACAGAAGAAGTTATTTCTAAGTTTTTGAAAGAAACAGAGCAATATCCTATCCAGTCTCTTGAATATAAGTCTTTTTTGCGTTTTAGAGTGGCAGAAGTTTTAAATAGATTGTGTAATAATGAATTGCAAGGTGTTTTACAAAGTGTGCTTGGAAATAGAGAACAAGGGGCTTTGCTTGTAAATCCATTAGGAATAGATAATGTAGAGCAAGGCGATGATATGGTAAAGATTGCTACAGCTTTTGTGCATTTAATTGGACGCTCAAATTTTGATGATATGACAGGTAAATATTATGCAAGATGGGCGGTTGTAAATACAGATAATTCAGATAGTTATTTGAGACAACCACAGAAACCACTTGAATTGCATAATGATGGAACATATGTTAATCAAACTACAGATTATGTATTAATGTATAAGATTGATGAACAAAATATGAAAGGTGGGGATTCTCAACTTTTACATCTTGATGATTGGGAAGATCTAGATAAATATTTTAATCATCATTTAGCAAGAAGGGTTATGAAATGGTCAGCACCACCGAGCAAAAATGTAAAAGAAGATGCATATCATCCTGTTTTTGAAGTAGATGCTGATGGTCGCCCTGTAATGTTGTTTATAGATCAGTTTGCACAACCAAAAGATTATGAAGAAGGGACATGGCTTGCAGATATGGGAGATTCGCTAGAAAATAGCAAAAATAAACTTTCATTTCCAGTCCCAGTTGGACAATTTTTATTAATAAATAATTTGTTTTGGTTGCATGGGAGAGATAAATTTGAAAGGCATGAAAAATTAAGAAGAGAGCTTATGAGACAAAGAGGCTATTTTGCTTTTACTTCAAATCCTTTCAAACAATATCATACACTTAAGGTAGCAAATATTTAACTTATATTTGTTAGATTAATATGAGTAAAACCTTATAGGTTTTACTTAATTTTATATTTTTTGCTTTATGTTTTTGTTTGTATTATTACATAAATTCTAGTTTCTATATTAAAAATTAGTAGCAATTAATTAAAAAATTGTTTATAATTTAATATATAAAATAAAATTTAAGGAATTATTATGATATATGATTGTATTATAGTTGGTGGTGGAATTATTGGAATGTCTGTGGCTATGCAGCTTATTAATGAATATCCAGATATGAAAATAGCCCTTCTTGAAAAAGAGAGTTCAGCAGGACAACATCAAACAGGACATAATAGCGGAGTTATACATGCAGGAGTATATTATACTCCGGGAAGCCTTAAGGCAAAATTTTGTTTTGAAGGTAATAAAGCAACAAAATCTTTTTGTGATGAAAATGGCATTAAATATGATATATGTGGCAAACTTTTAGTTGCTACAGATTCCTTAGAAATGGATCGTATGAAATCATTATGGGATAGGACAAAAGAGAATGGATTAGAGAGAATATGGCTTGATTCAAATGAACTTAAAGAGAGAGAGCCAAATATAACAGGTATTGGTGGAATCTTTTTTCCATCAAGTGGTATTGTTAGTTATGTTGAAGTTGCAAAAGCTATGTGAAAAAGATTTGAATCTAAGGGTGGTAGTATATTTTATGATACAGAGGTTATAGGATTAACAGAGCATTCACAAGGAATGGTTATAAAAACTACAAAGGGTCAATACGAAAGTAAATACTTGGTTACATGTTCCGGTCTTATGTCTGATAAACTCGTTAAAATGTTAGATATTAAACCTAATTTTGTTATTTGTCCTTTTAGGGGCGAATATTATCGCTTACAAAGTAAACATAATCAAATAGTAAAACATTTGATATATCCAATTCCTGATCCAAGTGTTCCTTTCTTGGGAGTTCATTTAACTCGTATGATTGATGGTAGTGTAACTGTTGGTCCTAATGCTGTTTTAGCTTTTAAAAGAGAAGGATATAAAAAAAGTGATATTTCTTTGGAAGATATTTTAGAAATGATAAAACATGCAGGTATTAGAAAAGTAATATATAAGAATCTAAAAACAGGTTTAATTGAAATGAAAAATTCTTTTTGTAAAACAGGTTATTTAAAGCTTGTTCAAAAATATTGTCCAAGTCTTACAAAAGATGATTTATCACCATATCCAGCAGGTGTTAGGGCACAAGCAGTTAGCAATAGCGGTGATTTAATAGAAGATTTCTTGTTTGTTAATACTCCAAGATCTGTTCATGTGTGTAACGCACCAAGTCCAGCAGCTACTTCAGCAATTCCCATAGGTGCTCATATATTAGAAAAAATAAATGATATGATAAAGGCATAAGATTTTAAACTATTTATATTAAATATAAATGTGTTTTGCAGGTAAAATATCCTGCAAAATTATAATTAATCCATTAATTTGTAAAATGATTCTAATAAAACCTTAAATATATAATCTAGTTTATTAATTTTTAGAGATAATAATTGTTTATATAAAAAATATTATTTTAGATTCAATGAAATTTATTATGTTGAATATATAAAATTTCAAACACATAATACCAATTAATATGATTTTTATAAAAATTATTATAGAATAAGTAATTTTTTTATATTCTACAAGTTATTAGGTTTCAATATGCTAGTTATGGATTTTTATTTATATTTATAATCAAACTTATTAAAAAAATACACAATAATATAAAATATGATAGAATCTAACTTTTATAAATAAAGGATACTATATGATTTTACTAGATGGAAAAAAACTTGCAAGTCAAATGGAGCAAGATATTATAATAAAAACTAAAGAACTTGCAACAAGAGGTATTACTCCTAGTTTAGCAGTGATACTAGTTGGTAATGATGTAGCAAGTCAAACATATGTCAATATGAAAGCTAAGGCGTGTAAAAGAGTTGGTATAACTTCTATTTTACATGAAATGCCAATTAATACAACAGAACATGATTTGCTCCATACTATAAATAGTTTAAATAATAATGATAAAATAGATGGAATTTTAGTTCAATTGCCATTACCTTCACATATTAATACATACAAAATACTAGAATCAATTTCACCAAATAAAGATGTAGATGGATTCCATATACAAAATAGTGGTAAATTGCATTGTGGATTAGAAGGATTTGTACCAGCTACCCCATTAGGAATTATGACACTATTAAATCATTATAATATTGATGTTAAAGGTAAAGATGTGTGTATAGTTGGTGCTAGTAATATAGTTGGCAAGCCTTTAGCGGCTTTAATGTTAAATGCAGGTGCTACTATTAGTATATGCCATATACATACTAAAGATGTAAGTTTTTATACTAAAAAAGCAGATATTGTTTGTGTTGGGGTTGGAAAGATAAATTTAATAACAAAAGATATGCTAAAAGATGGTGTTATTGTTATTGATATAGGAATAAATAGATTAGATAGCGGAAAAATTGTAGGTGATGTTGATTTTCAATCGATCTCTAATATTTGCTCTTTTATTACACCAGTACCAGGTGGTGTAGGACCAATGACAATTATTTCTTTA
>JARIAP010000172.1 GCA_029257755.1 Helicobacter sp. | reverse complement strand
AATAGCATTTTCACCCGGAGTTTTTAAGTGAATTTAATTAAGTTGGTATCGTCTGCCGCCCATCTCTAAAAAATTTCCCTTAGGGTATGTTATTATAAATGTAGAATGCTGTAAGGTTAGATTAATTCCCTTAGCAACATTATATTTTAATTCAAAATTATTAGCACCATTTTTAACATTTTTTGTAATTATATTTATAGGTGATTGTTGATTGCCTTTTTCACAACCAAGATATAATGGGCTTATATTAGCCCAATATTGCGGTGCTATATTATTAGAGTATCCCCAATCATCTTTTGATATGGCATTAACATTATATAACGCACTAAATAAGTAAATAATAAACAAATATTTTCTAAGTTTCATATTAACCCCTATAAAAATTAATATATAATTATATCTAATTTTATAGGCTTTACACGAATATCATATAATATGCAAATACTTTAGTATCTTAGATATATTATGAGATACCTATTTTCTTAATTTTCAAAAATGTTTAAAAATGATAAAAGTTTTGATATAATAGATATAATATGTAAATTAGGAGAATTTATGATTTTATTGCGAAGTAAAGATAATAGAGGACATTTTAATCATGGTTGGCTTGATACTTATCATAGCTTTTCATTTGCTAATTATTATGATCCAAGATTTATGGGTTTTAGTTCATTACGCGTTATAAATGAAGATAGAGTTGCCCCATCTAAAGGATTTGGAACTCATTCACATAGTGATATGGAAATACTAACTTATGTGCTTAATGGAACAATAGCACATAATGATAGTATGGGTAATAAAGAGTATGTGCCAAGCGGAGAATTTCAAATTATGAGTGCTGGTAGTGGTGTAACTCATTCTGAGTTTAACGCTTCAAATACAAGTAATTTGCATTTCTATCAAATTTGGATTACACCCAATAAATTTGGTATAAAACCTAGATATGAACAAAAATCATTTAGCGATTCTAAAAAAACTCTTATATTATCACCAAATGCAGAGAATGGATCTTTAAAGGTATATCAAGATATGAAATTATGGAGATATAGAAATTTTAATAATGAAAGTTTTAGTCTATCAAATAACAGAAAAGCGTATATACAAGTAATATCTGGTGAGTTAGAAATATCATCTAAACATACAAATCCTTTTAACATAAGCACTTCAGATGGTGCTATGGTAAGTGATGAAAATATTTTTAATATAAAAAGGATAAGTGATAAAGATGAGGTGGAAATATTGATTTTTGATTTGCCCTAAATCCATTATTTATCTAGAATGACTAAAAATCTATAAAGATTTAATAATTATATACTAAGCAATCAAAAAGACTCTTGATTGTAGTAGCAATTTATTTTTTGATGGTATTTTCTAAATCATTTTTTATTCTTAATATTTCGTCTATAACGCTTGGAGAACCTCTTAATAATGAATGTAATTCAAGAAAATAAATATGATTATTTTTTATAGCTTTTAGATATTTAAATGATGGGTTTGATTTCACTAATTCATCTTTATTTGAAATTCTCAATCCATATAATATAATATCTGGATTTTTAGATACTAAAAATTCAGAGTTAAGTATAGATTGTCTTCCTACAATATCCTTTGCTATATTATTGATACCTATTATTTCTAAAATATCGCTAGGTAATGTATCTCCACCAAATACCATAAGCGGTGTAGCACTATATATAAAAACACCACTTTTATTTATTGGATTTGCTTTTATTTGTTGTAATTTATCCATAAAATCTTTAGCAACAATCTTAGCTCTCTCATTATTATTTGTTAATTCACCAAGTTTTAAGATATTATCATGAATATCCTGTAATTTGTTAGCAGGTAATTGCATTGTTTTGATTCCATATTTTTCTAATTGATCTTTTATGCCTATGCTATATGAAGTTAATATGGCTATTTTAGGTTTTAAACTTAAAATCTTTTCTACATTTGGATGGGTAAATGTTCCAACTTTATCAAGTTTTGATGTTTTATCTAATGGTTTTAGATTATCCATGTCTGGTATAGCTATAATTTCTTTTTCCGCACCTATCATATATAATATTTCTATGCTAGCAGGATCAAGCACTATCATGCTTTTAGCATATATAACATATAGCATAGCAAATATAACAAAAAAAAGTTTTTTCATAGAATCTCCTTAGTTACAAATTAATTAATAATAAATATTATTATAACATAATACAATATAATAGTTAAACAATTTTAAATAATAAAGTATGAATATTATAAATGTAACGACTAAAATATATATAATTAATTATATATAAAATTATTGAGTTTTTATATATAATTATGTGTTTTAAAATATAAAAAATAAATATTAAAATTTAAAAAATATTTGTTAATAAATAGATATAGTTTTATTATAGCAAACTAACACTTATGGTTAATAATAAATTGTATTATGTAAATATGTTTTATTTTTCATATATTTAATTATAATTTTTTTGTTATTAATATTTATTGTTAATTCTATAGAATCCAATTTAAACTATTCATTTAAATTAAACAATATGAAACCATACAAATAAACTTTATTATTATATACATTAACAGTATTATTGCAACCTATATTTAAGGTAATACTAATTAGTATCAAAATTACACATTCTTTATTTTTTTATAATTATTTTAAGTGAAAGTTATTTTTTTTGTCTAAATTGGATACAATTCCTATATTTTTTACATTTTGATAAAATTTATAGGAGTTTATTATGTTTAGATATATTGCAAAAATTGTATGTATTGTTGCATTTGTGCTTATACCTACTTTAGCATTGGCTGATGAAGAAGGTAATGAAAGTGGGCTTTTTTTAGGGTTTGATACAGGTTATTCGTTTGCTTTTCACAATAGAGAGACAAATAAAGTTCCTTTAGAAAGTTCATCTTCAACAAATATATTTGGTGCTAATGTTAGCATAAAGGCTGGATATAATTTTTATTTTATAGATTTTGTTGGATTGCGTGGATATTTGGATTATACTTTTGGTTTTTCTCCTAGTTCTAGCCTTAATAAAGAAGATTCAACAATTACAAAGTCAAGTTCGTTTAGTTATTTACATGCAATTACTTTTAACGCTGATTTATTGGTAAATATTATACATACCGATTCTGTTTCATTTGGTGCATTTGCTGGTATTGGGCTTGGTTATGGCATAATGAAAGCAATAGACAATGAAAATAATATTCAAATTACTCGACTTCAAGCAAACGGATTTATATTACCTATAAATATTGGATTAAATCTTACTGCAAATAAACATCATAGATTTGAGCTTGGTTTTAAAGTCCCAACATTAGGTATGGATATAATACCTAAAGCAGGTAAGCCAAATGAATATAAAACAAATACAATAAAATTCTTTATAACATCTGTTGGTTATTCTTATATTTTCTAATATAAAACAATTGATAGATAAATAAAGAATTAGCTAAGATAAAAATAATTATTTAAGTATTATAAATAACAATAAAATAGTTATCCTATTGGATAATAATAGAATATATTCAAAATATTTAATATTTGTTGTGTAAAACAAGCAAAAAATATACAAAAAACCTAAAATTATCTTTGATTTAAGTCGTCAAGAAGATATAAAAACTTCTTATAAACATTATTTATGCAAAAAAAAGCATTTAATTGAAACTAAAAAATATAATAAATATAGTTTAATTTTTGATTTATATAGCTTTAAAAACTATAAGTTTTTATACATAGCTTTTTTGTCTTTGCATATCTGTTACTAAAAACGGATTATCATCTTGCATTATATATATTAACTCCTGTATCTTTTTTTTATTTTCAATTTCATCTTCATATTGCATAATCCATTCTAATTCTTTTTGTGTTATACCTACAAGTTGTAAAAAATCCATTTTACCATGTGGTGTATCAACACCTTGTATCTCTGTGTCATTTGTTATAATCATAGCAGTAATTAAAGAGTTAGAATCTCTATTTAATGCTTTACCATCACCTGCTATAAATTGTAAATTTTCTAAATAACTTTCTTTAGTGTTTGTAAAAAATGCTAAGTTAGCTAATACATTTAATGCCCACATGCAATCATCTGTATTTGTTGTTAATATTTTAAATGTCATTTCATATCCCCATCCACTCCATTCTCCACCAAAAGATTCTTCATTGCTATATAACTCACTCATTCCATATGTAACAATATGTTTGTATCCATATTCAGAATCATAAATACTATATCCATCAAGATATTGATCTCCACCAAGATTTGCCCTTGAGACAAGATTAGTAGCATAATGTCTTGGCTTTTGTTCATTGTATATTTTTTTAAATGAATTTTCTATTGCTTCCCAACCGGGTGACCAATCTGGATTTTTTTTAATCTTATTTTTATATTCTTCTAAAGTCATACTAATCCTTTTTTATGTATATAAACTTTATATATTATACCAAATTAATATAATCAATTTAGATTTTAAGTTACTTAGATCAATATTAAAGTATAAAGAAAAATCAATATTTTATTTAACTTTTTATTGTTTTAATAAAGTAAAATAAATAAATCTATTTTAAAGGCATATTATGAATCTTATTAATAAGGCACTCACATTTGAAGATATTTTATTAATTCCTGCATATTCTGAAGTTATACCAAAAGATGTTAATACTCAATCTATGCTTACAAAAAATATAGGGCTTAATATACCTTTTGTTAGTGCTGCTATGGATACAGTTACAGAACATAAGAGTGCTATTGCTATGGCTAGACTTGGTGGTATTGGTATAATTCATAAAAATATGGATATAGAATCTCAAGTTAAAGAGATTAAAAAAGTAAAAAAAAGTGAAAGTGGTATTATTAATGATCCTGTGTTTATAACTGCAGATAAAACATTACAAGATGCAGAAGATATTATGAATACTTATAGTATATCTGGGGTTCCAGTTGTTGATGAAAATAAATGTTTAATTGGAATTCTTACGAATAGAGATACAAGATTTGAAACTGACTTTACAAAATTAGTTGGTGATGTAATGACAAAAAGTAACTTAATCACAGCACATGTAGGTATTAGTTTAGAGCATGCAAAAGATATTATGCACAAACATAGAATAGAAAAGTTACCAATAGTTGATGAGAATAATATTTTACGCGGATTAATTACTATAAAAGATATTCAAAAATGTATTGAATACCCAAATGCAAATAAAGATACTTTAGGTAGGCTTAGAGTTGGTGGGGCAATTGGTGTAAATCAAATAGATAGAGCTAGGGCACTAACTGAAGCAGGGGTTGATGTATTGGTATTAGATTCTGCACATGGACATTCAAAAAACATTATTGACACTTTAAGAGAAATTAAATCAAAAATGAATGTAGAAATAATAGTTGGTAATGTGGTTACACCTGAAGCAACAAAAGATTTAATATTAGCGGGTGCAGATGCAATAAAAGTTGGTATAGGTCCTGGTAGTATATGCACTACAAGAATAGTTGCTGGTGTTGGTATGCCACAAGTTTCTGCTATTGATGGATGTGCTAGAGTAGCAAAAGATTATGATATACCTATTATAGCAGATGGTGGTATTAAATATAGCGGAGATGTGGCAAAGGCTTTAGCAGTTGGGGCATCAAGTGTAATGATAGGTTCGTTATTGGCTGGAACAGAAGAGAGTCCGGGTGATTTGGTTATATTTCAAGGGAGACAATATAAAAGTTATAGGGGTATGGGTAGCATAGGTGCAATGCAAAAAGGTAGTGGTGATAGATATTTTCAAGAGGGCACAGCACAAGATAAATTAGTTCCAGAAGGTATAGAAGGTAGAGTCCCATATAGAGGAAAGATTGCTAGTGTATTACATCAATTAGTTGGTGGTTTGCGTTCTTGTATGGGGTATCTAGGGGCTAAAGATATACCTACATTATGGGAAAATGCAAAAATAGTAGAGATTACTTCTGCTGGTTTGAGAGAAAGTCATGTGCATGATGTTGTTATAACTAA
>JARIAP010000171.1 GCA_029257755.1 Helicobacter sp. | reverse complement strand
AACACTAAATAAATACTTTTTCATTTTGTATCCTTTATAAAATTAGAAATATGGGTAATTATAAAAATTTGTTGTAAAATAAAAAATAAGAAATGTAAAATTTATGTAAAATTTAATTCTAATAATTTTAATAGTTAAAAATCATATATTAAATATAATTTAAAAAATATCTTATAGATGCAAAACCAGCAATATTATTTTCTAAAAGAAATTTTATTTTTTCATTACTATCTATACCTCCTAAAGCAAAAGCATATTGCTTTAATTCTTGTGGCATATCAACTAAAAAATTCATTCCCAATGCCTTATTGATTTTATCATAAAAAATAGGGCTAATTGTTACATAATTTACACCAAACTCTAATGCCCTTTTAAAGTCAATTAAATTATGTGAGCTAAAAAATAATAGTGGATGTTTATATTTTTTTCTATCTAAGTTATTGATTGAATCTATATCTACAAAATACTTCTGTTTATAAATTTCAATTGCTTGTTTAAATGGAGTGTATATTGTTTCCAATAATTCTCTATCATGTGATAATTTTTTAAGTATATTGCAAAAAAATGTAGAATTTTTTATATTAATATTATATTTATTAAAAAAACTATCATATAAATTATTAAACAGCAATGATATATTACTTATTGTATTAATATATAAATTATTTTTTCGTATTAAATCAAAACATGTTATTAAATCATTGCAAATTCCATTTTGCAACAAATTAATTTCTTTTTCCTTAAAATGAATTCCAACAAAAAAGCCATGTATATATAACAACAAAATGGTTTCTATTTTTGCATTAGATATATTTAATATGGGTATTGTGCCATTTAATATGCAAATATGCAAAAATTGCAAAAGATTAAAATATTCATTTACCCTAAAAGTTTGCGTATTATCGTATCTAAATGAAGCAAAATTTATTTCTATATTTTTATTTTTAAATACACTCATAAATGTATTATATAGCTTATTATTATAATCAATAGTCATATCTCCATAATAATCTTTAGATAAAATTAAATACGATAAAATCATTACTTATCACACACTTATATATTGTATAAATATTTCATGGTTACATAATATAAGATAAAATATTGTTCCACATATTATACTAATAAGCATATTTTTAAATACTACATGTAAAAATAAAACAAAAAATATACCTATAATACCATATACACCATTCAAAAAATCTTGTATATTTGAAAGGTTTTGCATAATATCTTTACATGAATAAATAAAAATCATAGCAATTAAACTAGGCGGTAGTATATATCCTAATGAAGTAATTAGTTTTGGTGCTTTATTACGAAAAATAAAGAATGGTAAAAATCGTGTTATAGCAGTTATTAAGGCAATAATAAATATAGTTACATAAAGCATATAAATCCTAATTATTATGTTAAATTAAAAAGTTAATATCTCAAATATCTAAATTATTAATTATATTATAATATTAACATATAAAATTACAATATTTCATGATTTCTCACACAATCTAAGATTAAATTAATTAATTTCATAGATTAAAAATATCTATTTTTATTTATAAATCTAAATGTATCAAAACATTATTGTATATACTTAAACACATTAATAATTATCATACAAATTAAAATAATTATTCATTTAATCTAAATGTTTTATTTAACAATAAATAAAATCAATGCGAATAACATTAATATGTTCTATGTATAGAATTAAACAAACCTAGAATAATTAAAGAATTGGATAACTTCCTTTATATTTGATAATTTAATATGAAATCTTTAAAATATAAAATATTATTTATTATGATACAATAAACTCGTAAGGTTTGTAGGAATATTATCATAATGATTTGAGTTTGAATAATCTTGTTTAAATAAATATTATTTTAAAAACTTTTAATAGTAATATTAACTTTTTTATCTTAAGAAAGCTATAAAGCTTTTTTAAAAATTTACATAAATTACTATCATCACCAAAATAATTTGATAAATTTGTAATATCACTATCAATATTATCGCCCCATAGCAGCATAAGTGATAAATTCTCAATATAAAAAATCACTTGTTTAGGAGTAAAATTTTTAAATTCTTTTTGCATAGTTTCTAATTCATCTAATGACAAAGGGACTTTTAAAAAATATGATTCTCTTTTAATACATTACATTCATTAAAATTAGAAATCTACTTCCGCATTTTTCTTATTCAAAATAATAAGCTACATTGCTAAAAACATATATAAAAAATCATCTTTACTTACTTTAACCAAAATCAATCTACACTAAAACTACCATTACATATTTTCTGTTTGTTAATGTTACATTGCATAAGTATATAAAAGTTCTCTTAATAAGTTTTTTGTTTTTTGCAAGCATTTTCTAAGTTATAATTAAGTTGTTATTTTGTTTTTTCAATATTCATAATATTTTATTAATTATTTATAAATAAGTTATATTAATATTTTTCTTTAGTTTTTTTGTAAGTAGTTTCTGTTATTATATTAAATACTTTGTATTTATCTTTAAATTCATATATTGTGCAAAATCTTTAATAAACATTAAAAAAGATTAGCACCATTTATAAATTAATTTATTAATATTATATTTATCTTTATTTTTTGTAAAAATTATCCATCAATAAATAGTAAATTTTAATCAATTTTACATATACATTCCACCATTTACACGCAATACTTCACCTGTAATATAACTAGAATAATCACTTAACAAAAATGCAGTTGCATTTGCAATTTCTTTTGGATCGCCTAATCTACCAAGCGGTATATTCTTTATATACTGCTCTTTAACTTCATCTTTTAGATTTGCAGTCATATCTGTTTGAATAAAACCGGGTGTTATAATATTAAAACGAACATTTCTAGCACCAGATTCAAGTGCAAAACTTTTTGTCATAGCAATCATACCACCTTTACTTGCAGCATAATTGACTTGTCCAGCATTTCCACGTTCTCCAACAATAGAAGCAATATTTACAACACTTCCATATCTTTGCTTACTCATAATTTTTAATGCTTCTCTACAACCAACAAAACATGATTTTAAATTTGCCTCAATTACATTCATAAAATCTTCATTACTCATTCTAAGTGCTAATTTATCATTTGTTATTCCAGCATTATTTACTAAGTAAGCTAACTCACCATCACTATCTTTAACTAATTCAATAGCTTTTTTATATGCCTCTTCATCTGTTACATCAAAAGAAACTACTGCTGCATTTCCTCCATTTTTTTCTATCTCATCTTTTAATTGATTTGCTATTTCTGGCTTACTTCTGTAATTAATCCATACTTTTACACCAAAACTAGCCAATACTTTTGCAATCTCTGCACCAATTCCTCTACTTGAACCAGTTATAAGTGCATTTTTTCCGCTAAATTTCATATAATAATTCTCCTTAAAAATATATATTCATGCAAACACTTGCAAATTGATTATTATAGCACAGCAAAAAAAACAAATACTACAAACTAAAAACAACAAAATTATATGTTTTTATCGTATAATTGCATTTATTTATATAAAAGCATCAAAAGGATTTAACTTGAATGTAAGAGTAACTAACCTTTTATATATTTTAATTTTTTATTTTACTTGTTTTAATTTAACTACCGCCTTAGATATAAAATTAAACTATGGTAAAGAAGATAAAGATACTTTTGCTGTTCTTAACCTAAGAAATAAGCATCCATTTAGTTGCGAATCAACATACAAAATAAATGGCGATATAGAAAAAATTATATGTAGAATTGTTGGTATCCCACAAAGTGGATTTAATCCAACTAAAAGTCCAATGCTAATATTTAGTTATTACATGGAAGATAAAAAAGAAGATGATGAAAAAAGGGCAATGATTATTGAAATTACACCATCAAATGGTGCAAAACTTCAACTTTTTTCTGTTTTCAATGACTTAAAAACAGAAAATCCAATACCAGTAACTAGAAAAGCATTGTCAAAAAGCTACCAAATAGTAGCATATTATAAAAAACTACCATTTTTAAAACCAAATGATAATATTGAAAAAAGAGATTCAATAAACTTTCCTATATCAATACCAAATACCTCAACACCAACAATTAGTGAGCTTGATATAAACAGAAAACCTCTTAATTATATTGCTGGAAAAGATCTTGAAGT
>JARIAP010000105.1 GCA_029257755.1 Helicobacter sp. | reverse complement strand
TGTTCCTACTTATCCACCTGTCGGTTATAATGCAAATCCTAGCATTATGGCTTCATCGCCTGTTGGTAATAGTGGAGTTGTCGCACAACCTACAACACCACCTATAGCTGCTCCATCAATGCAAACTTCTTACCCAATGGCAATGCAAGCAGGTCCAGCTGTTCCACCTTCTCAATATGATTATAATCCTGCTCCAAGATATGAAAGAGGGGATTATTCTCGCAACACAAGAAGTGGTAGTGGTGGTTATGAGCAAGGTTTTGAACGCACAAATGCAAGAGATAACTTCAATGATATGAGAAGAGGTGCAAGTGATAGTGATATATCTGTTGGTATTCAAAACTCTCCACTATTAACACCAAATAATGTAATTGAGATACAAGCTGTTGGTATGGGAGTGGCTCCAGAATCAACAATTTCTCCAGCACAAGCTTTAGCATTAGCTAAAAGAGCAGCAATAGTAGATGCTTATAGACAAATCGGTGAAAAAATGTATGGTATTAGAATTAATGCTAATGATACGATTAGAGATGCTATAGCACAAAATTCAACAATTAAAGGTAGAGTGCAAGCTTTAATTAAAAATGCAGAAATTACAGAAACTGCATATAAAGATGGCTTATGTCAAGTAAATATGGAAGTAAAACTTGATGGCAGAATTTGGCATCGTGTTTTAAACAATGGATAATTTTTAAAAAAGGTTCTAAATTTATATAAGAATGTGCTAATATTGCAAGAGTAAAAAGTTTAAAAAGGTTGTTGATGTATAAAGCATTTGTAAAAAGCATAAGTATATGTGTGTTGGGATTTCTTGTAGTATCTTGTTCGTGGAAAGAAGATCCAGAGTTAGCAAATCAAAAAAATCCTGATGGCATTTATTATCCAACTTCAAATCCGGGTGCTTCAAGTAGCAATCAAGGATCAAGCGATAGTGTATTTACGCCACAAGAACAACAACCTCAAAATATTATAACAAGCAATATAAAGTTACTTTATATAAATACAGCACCATTTAAATTTTATGACTACGCTAGATTAAATACATATCAAAGCGGACTTGTAAAACTTGAGCTTTTTAAATATGCACAAACTATAGGTAGCATTCGTATAAAAGCAGGGAGAATGTGTGTCCTTACAGAGTGTAGCTATAAATGGCCTATTTCTAAAAAGTTCTTTGGAAAAGTTAGCTATGGAGATTTATTTGAAGACATAATATTTAGTAGAGATATATTTGGAGGTAAAGGTAAGCAAGTTGGTCCAGGTGGTATAGCAGTGCAAAGATTCCAACAATCTGGTGAAATGATCTATTATGAAAGAAAGCCAGGCCACACTTTATTTAAAAATATGTCCACAGGAGTAACCATTGGGATTGATGACTACACGCCTTTATCACCAGAAAATGGTATTCAAAATTCATTAAAACTTCCTCAATAGTTTATAAATTATAGAATTAACAAAAAAATGTTAGGTTTATATTTTACAAAATAGTTGATTATAGTTAATTTTTGTGTAATTTTTAACTTAAAGTAATGCTAATAATATAATAAATATATTGTAATTGCATGATAGTATGATTTTGGTATAACTTATAATATACCAAAATATTATAATAAATACAACATAATACTTGCACAATTTTATAACTATGTTTATATATTAAAATTAAAAATACATAAGCAATCACTTCAATCAAATCTTATATACAATATTATTAATAAGTTATATTTGACTTATAATTAAATTTTTTATTATCCTATAAACAATGTTATTGATAGTAAATAATTTTTTATGAACAATTATTGATAGGATAAAATATTTATTGTAAGAAATAAGAATCAAAATAAGAAAAAAAATCTAACATTAATTGTATATCTTTTTTTCCTTTATAACTCTCAAATCCAGAACATATATCAATAAGAATTGGGTTTAACTTTAAAACATCAATAATATTATCCTTGCAAATTCCACCAGCTAACCATAGATTATTAATAAATATTTCTTGTTGTGATATAAAATTTTTTATTTTTTGTATATCTAGTTTATTTGCACTTCCTGCACTATTATCAAATAATACAAAATTTGTATTAAAATCATTATTATTTTGTGATAAATTTGATAAATCATAGCTTAATGTTGGATAAAATGGTAGTATATCATAATTTTTAATTTCATTGTTTAAATTCCATATTGATATATCACCATAAAAAATATTAGCATTTTTTTTATATTCACCTAAACTTGTAAAAAAATCTATTGGCATATCATGCAATTGTAAGCAATCTACATATCCTTTTTTAATACACTCTATACCCCTTGAAATACAGGTTTTTGTTACCACTCCAATGCGTATTGGCTTATAGTTTATATTTGTAGTAAAATATTGATTATAAACCTCATCTGCTTGTTTCATAAAATCTATATCAACAAATCTAGGACTTTTGTCGGCTAGAATAAAACCTATTAAATCAGCATATTTTAAACATTGTATTAAAAAATCTTTATTATTTATTCCACATACTTTTACAAGCGGCTTAAATGAATTTATAGTATTATTAACTGCATGATTTTTATCATAAAATCTCTTCATAATCGTAAAAAATGTAGTTTGTTTATTCCCTTGTAAAAATGCTTTTTTTAAATTATTTAAAGCATTATTTGAATTATTGCAATCTAGCTTTTCTACTAAAAAGCTACCGCATAATATACCATTAAAGCCACTACTACCAGCTATAAACGCATCATAATCAGATTGTATTCCAGATTCAAATATAACAGGTATATTTGTTGATATATTTGTTCTTAATTTTATTGCATCCATTTTATTTATTTTAAATGTTTTCAAATTTCTAGAATTAATCCCAACAATGGCATTTGTTAAATCAAGATTAGAGATTAAACTATATTCATATAGATTATGTATTTCAATTAATGGGGTTAGATTATATGATAAAATCTCATTATATATTTCAATGAAAGATTCCATATTATTTACAAATACAGAAACTATCAATAACACCATATCAGCACCACAAAAATAACTAATTCTTATCTCATCTTTATGTAATATAAAATCTTTACGCAAAATACAAGCACTAGGAAAAGCATTCTTTATGTTTTGCAAATCCTTTATAGAGCCATTAAAATAATCTTCTTCGCATAATACAGAAATTGTATTTGCACCTTGAGTTAAATATGTATTTGCTAACTCTATTGGGTTTAATATTTGCCCTATATTTCCTTTTGTAGGGCTTGCCCTTTTTATCTCCGCAATAATTAAAGGTTGTGTTTTATCTATTAAAACTACTGGCTTAATAATATCTACATTGCGTTCTTTTGGAATCTCATATCCTAAACTAGCTCCTAACTTTTGCAATTTATTATATTTTGTTTGGCAAATTTTTTCTAATATTTCAATATCACTAAATTTAATTTTCATCAATATCCTTTAATATGTTTTCTTTTTCATTATCTTCTAAATGTTGTTTTATTGTTATAGAAAAATCAGCGGATTCTATAATTTTATGCTCTACACAACCATCTTTCATGCCTAAATCACAAGCTTTTTTGAAAAATTTCTTAGCTTGCAATCTATCTGCTTTAACACCATATCCATTTTTATATGATACAGCAAGATTATAGCATGATTGAGACTCATAATTAGAACATGCTTCAAAAAAAATTCTATTTGCTTTCTTGTTGTCTATTTTAACACCATATCCATTTACATACAACATAGCAAGATTATAGCAACTTGACATAAAACCCCTATTACAGCTATCTTCATAAATATTTTTTGCTTTACCATATTGTTTCAACATTTCATAATTATATGCTAATTCAAAACATGCCTGTATAATATTATTGTTGCATGATTTTTGTAAATATAACACTGCTTTATTATATTGATTAACAATATTATAAATATGTGCTATTACTATGCAACTTGATTTTTCACTACATTCATCAACACTTGGCAATCCATTTTCTATAAGGGCTTGACAAGATTCTTTATCTTCTTCTAAGCAAGAATAAAATAATTCTTTTAAATTTAAATTATTATCCATAAAGTCTTCTGCATTTATTTTCAACAATAATGTAGAACAAAAGATCATAAATAAAATAATCTCTTTTTTCATTATGTTTCCTTGACAATAAATTTAAGATTATTTTATCAAAATCTATTTAAAATATTAAATAAATTAAACAACATCTAATTATAAACATATTCTTTTGTTAAATGTAGCTGATTATTAATGCCTTTTGTCATTAGAAGTTGGAATAAATCCACACTACCAACACGAAAGGCAGAGGCACAAGATCTTAAATACAAACTCCACATTCTAATAAACTCTTCATCATATTTTTTACGCACTTCACCCAAAGAATTATTAAAATTTTCATACCAAATATCTAATGTTTTAGCATAATGGATTCTCAAGCTCTCTGCAAATAAAAGGTGAAAATCCCATTCACTAATAGTGCTAATAACTTCTCGTAAAGAAGGAATATATCCACCCGGAAAAATATATTTATCAATCCAAGCATTTGTTTTCCCCTCAAACATTCCTAATATAGAATGCAACAAGAATGAACCACCCGGCTTTAAAACCTGTTTGACTTTCATAAAATAAAGTGGAAGATTTTTTGCCCCTACATGCTCAAACATTCCAACAGATACAACTTTATCAAAATAATCCTTAAATTCTAAAGATTGATAGTTTAACAATCTAATCTCTATTTTATCATCAAGCCCCTCCTGTCTTATTCTCTCTCTTGCCTTATTATATTGTTCATTAGATATTGTGATTCCTATAGCATTTATATTATATTGTTGCACTGCCCTAATCACAAGCCAACCCCAACCACAACCTATATCTAAAAGTTTTTCTCCTTCTTTTAGATCGAGTTTTTTAAGTGTATGATCAATCTTGTTAATTTGTG
>JARIAP010000047.1 GCA_029257755.1 Helicobacter sp. | reverse complement strand
GATTTACCAAACAAAAGAGATGAAATTGCAAATTTAATCACTTCAAGTTTTGAAGCAAAATTAAAAGCTACACCAAATCAACCTGTTATATTAGATTCTATACAGCTAAGAGAAATAGTCTTACCTCCTATGGTAAAAGAAAAAATAGAGCAAGTTCAAGCATCAAAGCAAGAGGCGGATAGAGCAAAGCAAGAGGCAAATGCTTTAAGAGAAAGAGCACAAGGTAAGGCAGATGCAGCAATAATTGAAGCAAAAGGTCAAGCACAAGCAAACCAACTTCTTAGCGATAGTTTATCTCAAAGATTACTTGATTTAAGACAAATTGAAGTGCAAGGTAAGTTTAATGATGCCTTAAGAGACAACAAAGACGCACAGATATTCCTTACACCGGGTGGTTCGGTGCCAAATATTTGGATAGATTCCAAATCTAAACAACGCACTGCAATAAGCAATCAGTGAATTTTGTATGATTGAGTATAAATATGCTAGTAATATGTTTTTTTGTGTGTGTTAAGATAGTAAGTAGCTTTAATCTTTTTTATTATTGTTTATTGTATAATAAGAATCTTCTAATAAATAAGGGCTTATCTAATGGAATTATCAAGTATTAGATGGGATAAACATGGATTAATTCCATGTATAGTGCAAGATAATATAAGCAAAGAAGTTTTAATGTTAGCTTATATGAATGAAGAATCCCTTAAACTTTCTATACAAACACAAATTGCTTATTACTTTTCACGATCTAAACAAAGAATATGGAAAAAAGGTGAAAGTAGTGGTAATATACAAAAAATTTGTTCTTTGTGGATTGATTGCGATAAAGATAGTATTTTAATGTATGTAGAACAAATTGGTGTTGCTTGTCATACTGGCAATAAATCATGTTTTTTTACAAATATTTCAAACAATATAGAATTTATAAACAACGATATTTTATCGCATAGCATTAAAACTTATGGAATCCTTGATACTTTATATCATATGCTTTTGGAGAAAAAGGGTAAAAATGTAAAATCTTCTTATACAGCATTATTATATTCTAAAGGCGAAAATACTATATCAAAAAAAATAATAGAAGAGGCAGCAGAGTTCTGCTTTGCATTTAAAGATAAAGATTCTAAAGAAATTATTTATGAATGTGCAGATTTGTTTTATCATATACTTGTTGCATTGGCTAGTTTAGATATTCATCCAGATAGGATTTATCAAGAACTTTTAAATCGCATGGGAACTAGTGGCATAGAAGAGAAAAACAATAGAAATAAATTACAATAGAGGAAGAAAATTGAAAGAAAAAATTATTGATTTTATATCATATTTTCATTTATACGATTTAATTCTATTTTCTGCATTTTTGCTTTTAGCGATGTGTTTTATTTTTTTATCTTTTATATTTTTTAGAAGAAAGTTTATATCTATACCATTTTTTCTATTGGGGTTTGGGATTATTATTGCTATACCATTTGCTATAAAGTATTTTATGCAAGAGAGATTCTATAAAATTGAAAAAGAAATAACTTATGATAATACATATAATTATTCCGATGTATATCAATATATTGCAGAAATAAAAAATGTTGGGAGAAGAAATATAGCTGGTTGTATATTTTCTCATCAAATATTGTATGATACAGATAATGAAGTAGGGGTAACAAAATATAAGCATATATTGCTTAATTACATTAAACCAAAAAAGGTATATACTAGAGACATTCCAATGGATCTAAAAGTAGGTCAAAGTATAAAAATATCTGAAGTTATGGAAAATTATAAGCATAAGGGTAGTAAATATATTACAAAAATAGAATGCTATGGTAAAAAACGACATAAAGATGATATAAAACCATTGCAAGGCGTATATAAACCAAAAAAAGAAGAGGATAAAAATGTAGCAGGTGTAAAAATTGATAGTGTTGATTCTATTGATAATAATGAAATAGAAATAGATGGTCCTGATGAATTTGATGTGGATATTAAAAGCAAAACTACAGATAATACTAAAACAGAAACTAAAGAAGAGATAAATAAAACACAAGATTTATTTATATTAGAAGATGATAATGCAACACAAGAGTTACATCAAGAATCTACTCCAAATGATAATATGCAACCATCACAAACAAATATACCACCAACAGAAGAAACATTGCCACCAAATTGGCGTGAATTGAGAGATAACTTCAATGTTCCATTATTGAAAGAAACACCAAGATAATATAAATTTATTTATTAATATAAATTAATCTTTAAATAACATTAATCCTAAATATTAATATAATTTAATTTTTATTATTTTTAATAAAATCGTTGTCAATACATAACAAAACAATATGTTTAATAATTAAAATATTACATAAAAATTTATAATTCTTAACATAAGTCATTTTTTTAGCTTCTTATTTATATCATAATATCACTCCAAATATTATATTAAAGGATCAAGATGACACAAAAAGATATACAGATTGTAAAAGATACTATACCTATTTTACAAACTAAAGGCGAAGCCATAACAAAGAGTTTCTATTGTGAATTGTTTAGTAAGTATCCAGAAGTTAAATCAATGTTTAATATGGAAAAGCAAAAAAATGGAGAGCAACCAAAGGCACTTGCAACAGCAATTTTAAAGGCGGCACAAAATATAGAGAATCTAGAAAAAATGCAAGGTTTTGTAAGCAAAATAGCTATAACACATACAAATCTAGGTGTTAAACCAGAGCATTATCCGCTTGTTGGAGAATGTCTCTTAATAGCTATTAAAAATGTATTAAATCCTAGTGATGAAGTGATTTTAGCATGGCAAAATGCGTATAAAGAAATTGCAGATTTTTACATAAAGTTAGAAAAAGATATTTATTCTAAGAAATAATGTATATATAAAATTTCTTTATAAACAATTAAAGTCAAGATTTATCTTGACTATTTTTCTCTAACCTCATTTGCTAAATTTTATAAATATTATATATGTTTTATATATGTTATTTTGCTATTAGATATTTTACTACACAAAAAATAGATTCAATAAAAACTAAAATACTTTATAGTTATACATCTAATAAAATTAGATATAATAGTATTTATAAATTTATAGTTTGGTATATCAATGGAATTAAAAGACTTAATAGAATCAGAAATAAAAGTATTACAATCTAGTTTTATTCAATCAGCACAAAAAACATTTGATGTGTTTTCTCCATATTGCACAGAGATAGCAATTCTTGGTAGAAGTAATGTGGGGAAAAGCTCAATTATTAATTTATTACTAAATCATAAACTTGCTAAAAGTTCTAGTACTCCGGGTAAAACAAGGCTAATTAATTTCTTTAGCACAACTTGGGAAATTATAAGCAAAGATAAAAGTAAACTAAATTCTAATATTAGAATACCATTTATCATAATAGATTTTCCGGGATTTGGTTATGCAAAAGTTAGTAAAAATGAAAAAAAGATGTGGGATAGAAACCTTACAGATTTTATCAATAAAAGACAAAATATTAAACTATTTTGTCATTTGATTGACTCTAGACATACAAATTTGGATATAGATTCTAAAATTGATGATTTTTTACATGAAATTATATGCAATCGTAAAGATTGTAAGATTCTAAAAATATATACAAAAGAAGATAAATTATCTAAAAATGAATTATATAAATTAAAAGATAAGCTAACTATATCAACACTTAAAAAATCATATAATTCTACACAAAATTTATATAAATCAATATTGCAGTATAGCTTTGATTTAACATAAATTATATATTAAATATTTTGTTATAATTTATGTATTTATTATTTATTTATTATTAAATTATAAAATTTATCAATAACTAATAATTATTAATTAATATTTAGCTTTATTATTATACATCTAAATATTATTAATGAAATATTGTTATAATTCAAGTCATATTTTATGATAAGGAGAATGTTATGGGACAATATGTTGATTTAAATAATGATAATTTTGATGCGGTTACACAAAAAGGTGTTTCTCTTGTAGATTTTTGGGCTCCTTGGTGTGGTCCATGTAGAATGTTAGCACCTGTTATTGATGAATTGGCAGGTGAATATGATGGTAAAGCAAATATTTGTAAAGTTAATACAGATGAACAAGAAGCGTTAAGTCAAAAATATGGTATTAGGGGTATTCCTACAATTCTTTTTATGAAAGATGGTGAAGTGAAAGATCAAATTGTTGGTGCTACTACAAAATCTGTTTTAATCGAAAAGATTAATCAATTGCTATAGAGGTGTTGAATGGTAGATTTAGCAATTATAGGTGGAGGACCTGCTGGTTTATCAGCTGGTTTATACGCTACAAGAGGAGGAATAAAAGAAGTTCTTCTATTTGAAAAAGGTATGCCCGGCGGACAAATAACCGGTAGTAGTGAGATTGAAAATTATCCGGGCATAAAAGAAATAAAATCTGGTATTGATTTTATGGAGCCATGGCAGGAACAATGTTTTAGGTTTGGGTTAAAGCAGGTTATGTCAGAGGTTGTTAGAGTTGAAAAGATAAATGATACTTTTAAAATTATACATGATCAAGGCAAAGGTGAAGAAATAACGGAGGCAAAAAGTGTTATTATTACAACAGGTGGTCGTCCCAAAAAATCCAATATCAAAGGTGAAAAAGAGTTTTGGGGTAAGGGCGTAAGCACTTGTGCTACTTGCGATGCTTTTTTTTACAAAAATAAAGAAGTGGCTGTTCTTGGTGGTGGAGATACTGCTATTGAGGAGGCAATTTATTTAACTAAATTTGCTTCTAAGGTTCATTTGATACATAGAAGAGATTCTTTTAGGGCTGCCCCTATAACAGTTGAACATGCAAAAAGTAATGATAAAATTAATTTCTTAACTCCTTATGTTGTTGAAGAAATATGCGGTGATGATGCTGGAGTAACAAATTTAAATATTAAGCATGTTGATTCTGGAGATTCAAAAAAACTAGAAGTTCCCGTTATATTTCAATTTGTAGGATATGAAGTAAATAATCAAATCTTATTGCAATCTAATGGTTCTTATTTATGTGATGTTAATGAATATGGCTCTGTGATTGTTGATTTAAAAATGCACACGAATATAAAGGGATTATTTGCAGCGGGAGATATAAGGGTTGATGCACCAAAACAGGTTGTATGTGCAGATGGAGATGTTGCACAAGCGGCATTAGAGGCAATAGCATATTTAGAATCTCATGGAAAACAATAAGGGTTTATATGTTAGAAATTGGTATATTTGGAGCAACAGGAAGAGTTGGTAAATTATTGATTGATGAGATTTTATTAAACAAAAAAAGCTCTCTAGCAAGTGTATATGTTCGCAATGAATTACAATACAATATACCTTCTAGCGTTCTTGTAACAAAAGATATGGTAGCCTTTTTAGAATCAAGTCAAATTATTATTGATTTTTCTAGCCCAGAAGCCACTAACAAATTACTTGAATGTGCGATTAATAATCCAAAGCCTTTAGTTATATGAACTACAGGGTTAAATGATATACATATGCAAAATCTAAAAAAATGTAGTGAATTGATGCCTATTTTATACGCTACAAACATGAGTGAAGGCATTGCAATGCTTAATAAAATTGTAGCTATTTTAAGTAAAAAACTACAAAGTTATGATATTGAAATAACAGAAATACACCATAAATTAAAAAAAGATTCTCCATCAGGAACTGCTCTAACATTAGCACAATCTGCATGTAATGCTAGAGGATTAGATAATAATGCCTTGAAATTTGGTAGAAATGGAATGTGTCAAAGAAACAAAGATGAGATTGGTGTTATGAGTTTGCGTGGTGGAGATGTTGTTGGAAAACATACAATTGGGTTTTATGGTGATGGAGAATATATAGAAATAATTCATAATGCTACTTCTAGAACAACATTTGCTAAAGGTGCTTTACACGCTGCTTTATGGTTGATAAGGCAAAATAAAGGACTCTATGGTATGCAAGATATTTTTGAGTTTTAATAAATTTATGCTAATAAGATGTTGATTCCAATCAATTTAATTTTAAATTTATTTATATTAAAATATAAATCTTAATATTAAACTTATAGCAATTATTTAAATTAATATAAATTTAATATAAAAATTATTATAAGTTTATAAAATATAGCTATTATGTTTGTAGGTTTTAAATTAGATTCTATAAAAAATAGGGAAATTAGTTTAAAGAATAAATAAAAGATTTTATTAAATTTAATAAAATTATAATTATATCAATAAAAACTAATTAATAAATAAGGTTACAAATATATAATATGATACAATTAAATTTGTGGTTAAAATTTCAAGGTGTTATATGGGTAAAAAGGTTGGGATAATCATTCCAATATATAATGTTTCACAATTTTTAAGTGAATGTATAGAATCTGCAATAAACCAAAGTTACAAAAACCTTAGCATTATACTTATAAATGATGGTAGCACAGATGATAGTCTAAATATAGCTATGAAATATTTTTTGCAAGATGACAGAATAACAATAATAAATAAACCAAATGGTGGTCAGGCAAGTGCTAGAAATGCCGGACTTGATTATCTATTAAACTCTATAAAAATAGAATCAATAAAATATGATACTTATTATATAATAAAGGGTCGTTATATTTATAAGGGTTGTTTTAAAGATTCAAAACAAGAATATGAAAGTCAAATTCTTAATACTTCTATTAGTATAGAAATATTTAGCCATAAAGAAAATGTGCAAGAATGCGATTATATTCATTTCTTAGATTCTGATGATTTTCTTTGTTGCATTTAAGGTAGTAGCACTTATTCTATTGTAAAAACTATGTTTTTCTAATTCTTTAAATTCTCTTACATAAGTTCCAGCAAACAAAACATAAGCTGATATAGTCGTATAATCTATATAGCCATC
>JARIAP010000197.1 GCA_029257755.1 Helicobacter sp. | reverse complement strand
CAATAGTTGCAAGCATTTCATGCTTTTGTTCTAAGTGGCGGTTTTCTTCTGGTGTATGTAAGGTATAACCAAGTGCCCCCATACCACGCGGAATAATTGATACCTTATTTACTCTATGTGCTCCTCTTGTTACTTCACCCATAAGTGCATGTCCGCTTTCATGATAAGCAACAATCTTCTTTTCCTTTGGTGAAAGACGACGAGATTTTTTCTCTAAACCTATCATTGTCCTTTCCATAGCTTCTTTAAAATGTTTATGCAAGACTTCTGTTTTATTTTCACGTCCTGCTAAAAGTGCAGCTTCATTGATGATATTTGCTAAATCTGCTCCTGCTAAACCAGCAGTAAATTTTGCAATTTCATTTAAATCTACATCTTTGCCTAATTTAACACCTTTAATATGAACTTTTAGAATTTCAATTCTTCCTTTAAAATCTGGAGCATCTACTAAAACCTGCCTATCAAATCTACCTGGTCTAAGAAGTGCAGGATCAAGAATCTCTGGTCTATTTGTAGCTGCTAAAACAATAACAGGTGCATTGCTACCAAATCCATCCATTTCTGCTAAAAGTTGGTTTAATGTTTGCTCTCTCTCATCATTACCACCAACAACAGAACCAGCAGCACGACTTTTACCAATTGCATCAATTTCGTCAATAAAAATAATACTAGGTGCTTCTTTCTTTGCTTTTTCAAATAAATCCCTAACTCTACTAGCACCAAGCCCAACAAACATTTCAATAAAGCTACTACCACTCATTGAAAAAAATGGAACATTTGCTTCCCCTGCTACCGCTTTTGCTAAAAGAGTTTTTCCTGTTCCGGGAGGACCAACTAATAATACGCCTTTTGGAATTTTAGCCCCAACCGCTGCATATCTATCTGGATATTTTAGAAAATCAACAACTTCTACAACTTCTTCTTTTGCCTCTTTATTACCTGCCATATCATCAAAACGGACATTTGGACGCTCTGCATTTATGAGTTTGCTAGCATTTCCTAAGCCAAACATTCCGCCACTCATATTTCTTTGCATTCTGCTTGTAAGAAATATCCAAAGCCCCATGATAATAAATACAGGTAAAAGCCAACCAATCATATCGGTAAAAAAGTTTTGTTCGCTAAAACCACTATAACTTACTTTATTTTCATCAAGAAGTGGAACTAGTGTTGTATCTTGAACTTTCTTTGTTGTGTAATAAATAGTTGGGTTTGAACTTTTACTTACACCTTTTATCATTGTTTGACCAATTGAAACACTTTGAATTTGCCCACCTTTTACAAGTTGTTTAAATTCGGAATATTCAATTGTTTGACTTATGCTATTGCCACCCAAACGACCAAATAAACTAGAGTCGTCTGGAGAAAATATTTTAAATAAGACAATTGCAACTATGCCTAAAATTATAAATATTAATATAGGATTCTTAGTATTTGGTTGTCTTCCATTATTCACATCATTATTTGCCATAATTTCCTCATTATTTTAAAAAATACAAAAACTATGAAATTATATTATTTTTTTATAAACTTAAAACCTAACCATTCCCCATTTTGTTTTTTTTGTAATATTTCTAACTTAGAAAATTTTTCAATAATATTTTTTTCATATTCTTTTAATATTCCAGAAAGAATCAAAATTCCATTATGTTTTAAGCAACTAATAAATTCATTTCTTAACATAACTATTACAGAACTAACAATATTTGCACAAATGAAATCATATTGATTTGGTATATTATTTTGTTTGTTTATTGTGCTTATGCTACCATGCCAAATATACTCATATTTTAATTTATTTGTCTTAAAGTTTAACTTACTTTGTTCATATGCGTAAATATCTGTATCACAAGCATAAACTTTAGCACCAAGCTTTGCCCCAACAATTGATAATATGCCACTTCCACAACCAACATCAAGTAATGTTTTATTATTTAATTTAAGGTTGCTAAGAAATTCTATACACATATTAGTTGTAGCATGATGTCCGCTACCAAAACTTAAAGATGGATCTATAATGATATTGTGATATTTTATATTTTCTTTATACCAGCTTGGGCGAATGTAAAAATTATTGCACACAACAGGTTTTATGCTTTTTTTGTATTCTTCAATCCAATTTTTATTTTTGCATAAAAAAATGTTTGCATTTATATCAATTTCTATATTTTTAGATTTATTTTTGCAAAATACTAAATGCTTGTTTTTTATTTTTTGTAGCTTTATGTTAGAGTTAGATAAAAATTTTTTTGTTAAAAATTTACTATGTCTTGTTGCAATATATTTATTTGCTTGTTTTTCTTTTATATCATATATTTTTTGGATAAAATTATAGTCGCAATTTTGATTGCGTTTTATTATATACTTATTTGATTGAATCTCATTTTGTATAAGTGGTAAATTATAAAATTTTAATGATGATTGTGTGATATTAAAGTTAATTGCAATATTGTTTATTCTATTGTATATTTTTTGCATAATAAATTCTATATCATCTTTAGTTTTATTTGTTCTCCATATAATTTTTTTCCCATTCTCACAAACAACATTTGAATCTAGTTTTTTGCCTTTTATAATATATTTTAACTTTTCTTTTTCATTGTTCATATATCATATCCTTTTATATTTAATGTAAAACATAAAATAAAATTATAACACAATCGTTTTATCTATATTGATTGTAATCTATAATTTAAGATTGTGTTTTTAAAATTTTATTAATATGTAATTTTTTAATACAATAAAATTTATTTTGCTTAGATATTTTTTAGGTTTTATAAATCTTATAATAATACATTAATTTATTTTTGATAAAATTCAAAGTTTATTTTAATTTGAAAGGATACTAATGTTAGAAGGCAAACTTAGAGATAGTATTGGTAAAACTAACGCTAAGGCGTTAAAACGAGATGGTTATCTAATTGCTAATATATATGGTAAGGGACATGAAAATATTCATTGCACATTCAAACGAAATGATTTTATTAAATATATGCGTTCAAAACAAACTTTAATTTTTCCTGTTAAAATTGGTGGAAATACATATGATGTTGTTGTGCAAGAATATCAAAAAGATCCCGTAACAAATGATATTTTACATGTAGATATGATGTTTGCAAATAAGGGTTATGTTGCAAAGTTTAAAGTTCCAGTAAAAGTTGTTGGTTCACCTATTGGATTAAAAAATAAAGGTGTTCTTGTTTTTTCAAGAAAAAGAGTTGCTGTAAAGTGCGATGCATCTGTTTTACCAAATAATTATACCCTTGATGTTAGCTCACTTGATGTTGGACATGCCATATTAGCTAGAGATTTACCACAAGTTGATGGTGTAAATATAATTGAGAAGCCATCTGTGGCTATAGTTGGTGTTATTAAGGCAAAATAACAATAAGCAAAAATACACAAATGCAATGCTTTTGTATAGAATTATCTATACAGAATCAAATGCAAACAAAAATACGATATAATTTACAAATATACTTGCTTAATTTAGTTTCATATTAATTTTTAAGGTTTTAGTTATGTTTGATTTAAATATAAATTTATTATTTTATATATTTGCATATATTGTTGGTAGTATCCCGTTTGGTGCGGTTTTGGTAAAAATATTTGCAAATAAAAACTTACTTAAAATTGGTTCAAAAAGCACTGGAGCTACAAATGTATATCGTGCATTTGTTGATATATCTGTGAAAAAAGCAAAATTTTTTTCTATTTTAACAATAATATTTGATGCAACAAAAGGTTTTGTGGTTGTTATTTGTGCAAAACTTTTTGGATTAAGTTTTGAATCTCAATATGCAATTGCAATATTGGCTATACTTGGGCATTGTTATAGCCCTTTTTTAGGATTTAATGGTGGAAAAGGTGTGGCTACTGCAATTGGAAGCGTAATAAGCCTTATACCCATAGAAGGTGTTTGCGGACTAATTATATGGGCAATAATTGGAAAGATATTTAAAATATCATCATTATCATCTTTAATCGGCGTTATAAGCGGAATCATATTAACCTTTATAATACCAAATATTATAGAATTACCAGCAAGTATTGATATTAATCAACAAATCAATACGCATGTTCCTATAGTAATCATTGGTGTTATTATAATAAATACACATTGGGAAAATATTAAACGATTGTTAAAAAAAGAAGAAAAACAAATTTTAGAAACTAAAACAACCATAAATTAAACTATTGCTATAATCAAACAGCTTACATCTAGTAGTATAACAATATTTAATAATAACCTATAATTTACCACTAAAATTATTCTATATAGCCTAAGATTCAACAATCAAGTAATATTTCAATTTAATTATTTTATACTATGTTTAATTGATATTATAGCTATAAATATTTTATATAAAAATTATATTTATATATAATTTAACATTTAATATAGATAAATTAATCACAATGTATTAAGATTATTTATATATTTTTATAATTTTACTTGATTTTTTTTAATTTTTTTGATAGCATAACGAGATAAAAAACACAAAGCGTTAAAGATTGCTTCTTTTCATTGTAGAGTGTTTTTAATTTTATTATCAAAAGGTGTAAAAAATGTTAAATTATAAACAAGTCTTGAACCATTCTGCAAAACTTGGTTTAGTAGCAGGTTCTATTTTTGCGTTAGTTGCTTGTTCTGGGCAACCAAAAAAGTCTAAAGATATGAGTCAAAGCATTGAGCCTAATGCTAGACAATTCGCTGTATATAAATCTGTTGGTTATGCAATTGATCCACAATTACCTCCATATGAGCCAAAAACTCTTAATGAAAATGCAAGAGGTATTGCTGTAGCATATAGTGTTCCTTATAACTGCAAAGTATTAGGAGAAGTTGAAGGGAAAGATGAAGCTGGTGGAAAAGCTGGTCCTACTTTTGAGCAAATAAGAGAAGGTGCAACAAATGATCTTAGAAATCAAGCTGCAGATCTTGTAAGAGGTGGTCAAAGACTTATGCTTTCTGTAACAAAAGAAGCAATGATTTGTCAAATGAGAACAAAAAAAGATAAATACAATGAGGAAGATTGCACTCTTTGGAATAAGCTTCCTAATAATGGACAAATTTTATCTTACAGAATTCATGCTAATGTATTTGAATGTGGTGAGAAATAATATAACACTAATATAGCCATAAGTAATATGGTTATATATGAAATTTTATATATAGAAAGGATTTTTTTTATGTTAAGCAAAAATAATTTATTAAAAGTTAGTCTTATGACTGGATTGGCATCTTGTTTTATGTTTAATAATGCAATTGCAGCAGATGTAGTGGTAGAAGTTGATGAGGATGCTCAATCATATTCTTCTCAAACAACAGATTCAAAATTATTAAAAGAAAGAAATGAAAATATTGATGTTGCAAGAGAGTTAGTTATAACAAAAAGCTCAAGTGATGCTTATTATAAGTTACCAAGATTACCTCAATATACTCCTAAGCCATTAATTGAAGACGCAAAGGGTATTGCTATTGTAAATGGTGTTCCTTTGAATTGTAAATTATTAGGTGAAACTGAAGGTATAGATAGTTCTGATGGTAAAGCTGCCCCATCTTTTGAGCTTATTAGAGAAGGTGCTTTAAATGATTTAAGAAATGGGACTATGGATCTTGTAGATTCTAGAGATAGAATTGTTCTTACTCCTGTTAAAGAGGCTATGACTTGTGAGATTCGCAATGAAGGTGATCAGTTTGATGAAAAAGATTGCACAACTTGGACTCAAATACCTAACAATGGTAAAATCCTATTTTATAGAATCCATGCAAATGTATTTGATTGTGGTGCAAGATAATTCTTGTTGGCAAGTTTAATTTTTAAAAATTTTATATTAAGGTGGAAAAATGTTAAAGTTAGTTAGTAGTTTTGCAAAAGTTGGTATAGCTGTTGGTGCAGTTTCTCTTTTGGTTGCTTGTTCATCTCAACCTCAGTCAAAGTCAAAAAGTAGCTATAGTGGATCAAAAAGTAAAGTAAATTATAGCAAAGAGGTTGAAGTAACTGTTAATGCTGCAAGAGAAATTACGGTAACAAAAGTTGCTCCTTATATTAAAGTTCCTCAATTACCTGCTTATGAGCCTAAGAGATTGAATGAGGAAGCTAGAGGTATAGCCGTTGCTTATAGCATTCCTTATACTTGTAAATTACTTGGTGAAGTTGAAGGTAAAGATAACTCTGATGGAAAAGTTCCTCCATCATTTGAAGATATTAGAGAAGGTGCTACAAATGATTTAAGAAATCATGCGGCTGAGTTAGTAAATGAAGATAGTAGAATATTG
This sequence comes from Helicobacter sp., assembly GCA_029257755.1. Taxonomy (GTDB): domain Bacteria; phylum Campylobacterota; class Campylobacteria; order Campylobacterales; family Helicobacteraceae; genus Helicobacter_A. The sequence continues at coordinate 9,448 of JARIAP010000197.1, read as the reverse complement.
CTTAAACTAACAAAAGAAGCTATGACTTGTGAAATGAGGGTTAATGATGGTAAATATGAAGAAAAAGATTGTACAGCTTGGGAAAAAATACCTCAAAATGGAAAAATCCTTTCATATAGAATCCATGCTAATGTATTTGAATGTGGAACTAGATAATATACATTATACTAATCTTTGAAGACCTGTTTATTTACACCATTTCTTTGAATTAAAGTTTTAATTCAAAGTTTTTTGTTTGTTGTATGTGTATTTAATACTAGGTTTTTTATTTGTTTTTACCCTATCCTCTCAAATTTAATATATATGATGTTTCAAAATTATCTAAATCCCATAATGGTTGGTTTTCTCCAATATCAATCTGTATTTCGTTAAATCCTTTTAAATCTTTTAAATTATTTTCTAATATATTTTTAACTTTTTTATTCATAACACACATACGCAGACTCAATTCAGATGTTTGATTTAAAGACACGATTCCATTGATTTCACCTAAATTATTAAATATGCTATAAAATTCTAAAAATTCAACTTGTTTTTTTATTTGAACAAGACTTTCTTTTTCATTATTTTCTTTTATTACCATACTAAAAATACCATTTTGTAATGCTATAAGTAAGTTGGATAGCTCTATAAATTCCTGCCTACTTGTTGCAATAGGTAACTTATCAAGTAAAAAATCTTTAAATACAGATTCAATTGTTTTGCCACCTTTGTGTGCATCATCTATTAATTCTTTTAAGTCATTAGAGCTTAATTTTAGCCTAGCATGTGATAAGTTTTCTAATATTTTTGGTTGCTTGATTAAATCAGATATTATTAGCCCATCTTTACCTTGTTTTACATTAGCCCAATAATTTGAACCTACACTTAATTCTTTGTTGCTTTGTGTCTCTATGAGTAATTTTCCAAGTTGCACAATATACTTATCAACCCCTTTTTTATCTAAAATGCGCAATAACATGGGCAATGAGGCATTGATTTCTTTATTGTTTGCAGTTGTAGCTATTTGACTCAATAGGTTTTTTATGTGTGTGGGTTGTATCATACTAAGCCTTTATTAATACTAATGTAAAATGATATATCGACTAAATTAATAAGTATAAATAAGATGCGATTTTATATTTTTTATTTTATTAATTTGTAAATTTTATATAAAATTATTAAAAAGCTTCATTTATTGTATTAATTAGAATGAATTGATTATATTATTAATTAAACATTAGACACCTTTAAATATATTTAATTAATTTAATGATGGTGGCATATATAACAATGAAGGTATTAATAAAATAATATATACCAAATGACTATAACAATTGAAATGATAATTCATGTATAAAGCCATGAATTATTTTAACAAAATGTAAATAACAAAAATATCAATCAATATATAAATATTAATGCTAAAAATAAATTAAATATAAATTATACCAAATACAATAATAATGCAGGTGATAAAAATATTATCAAATCATCAAACATTCAATATATTATTAAAAAAAGCTATGAGAAGATAAAATCAACACTAGATTTTAAGTTAAATATACTTTATATATTATTTTTTATATATTTTATAATTAAAATTAATATTATAATATTAATTAATTCTAAAAACTTGCTATAATATAATCATGGACTATCGTTCAAATTTTATATAAGGGATTTTTATGAAAAAGATTTTTTATTGTATTTTGCTTTTTGTGGGAAGTGCAATTATGGTATATGCTAAGCCAAATATAGTTATTTTAGCTACGGGGGGAACAATAGCTGGTTCTATTGATTCCAATATAAAAACAACTGGTTATACTGCTGGAGTTGTTGGTGTAGATGTTTTGATAAATGCTGTGCCAGAGATAAAAAATATAGCCAATATAAAAGGTGAGCAAATAGCAAATATAGATAGTGCTGATATGAATGATGAAATATGGCTTAAACTTGCTAAAAGGGTAAATACTCTACTTGCTAATAATGATATAGATGGTGTAGTAATTACTCACGGAACAGATACAATGGAAGAAACCGCTTTTTTTCTACATTTAACAATTAAAAGCAATAAGCCTATAGTTTTAGTAGGTGCAATGCGTCCTAGTACTGCAATAAGTGCAGATGGACCTAAAAATCTTTATAATGCAGTAGCTCTTGCAGCAAATCCTAAGGCTAAAAATAAAGGTGTTATGATAGCTATGAATGATAGAATACAAAGTGCAAGGCATGTTAGTAAAACACATGCATTGAATGTTGAAACATTTAAATCTCTAAATAGTGGTGATATGGGTTATATACTTGATGGAAATGTGTTTTTTAATTATGAGCCTATGCAACCACACACAAGAAAAAGTGTTTTTAATATAGCAAATATTAATAAATTACCAAAAGTTGATATTTTATATTCTTATGCAAATGATGGTTCTGGTGTGGCAGCTAAAGCATTGTTTAGAAATGGCACACAAGGAATTGTTGTTGCTGGAAGTGGTGCTGGAAGTATCCATAAATATCAAAAAGATGTTTTAAAAAATCTTATGGAACAAGGATTAGTTGTTGTTCAAAGTTCAAGGGTTGATTCTGGAATTGTATTGCCAAATAGCAATGATGAAAAATTAGGTTTTATAGGTGCTCATGATCTTAATCCACAAAAAGCTCGTGTTTTGCTTATGTTAGCACTTACAAAATCAAATGATCCTAGATATATTGCAAAGATTTTTGATCAATATTAATTTTTAATTGTTGTATTATTAATATTAGGGATACCATATCCCCTTACACTTAATTCTATAAAAACATCAATATAATGCTAGTGTAAATTTCAATATCAATATTGTTTTAATAAGTTACATATTTATTATAATTTAATTATTCAATGATTATGTAAAATTATTCTTTATTAAATTATCTCCAAAGTTGCAAAAATTAAAATATTATAAAAATATTTGTTACTATAATAAACAATTTATGTAAAAATTGTAATCCAAATGTGAAAATATTACAATTTTACATAGTTTTAAACTATACTAATACTCAAATTATGTTAATTTAGAGTATAGACTTAATTTTATAATTGGAGATGCAAATGAAAGAATATTTAGGATTTGGTATTGCGGGTAACTTTGCAAATCATTTAGAACATGCTGGTGAAGCAGATGATTTTGCAAATGTAATAAGCGATGAAGAAGGTGCTCCAAAGGGTATATTTCCATTTTACATTCCTAGAGATAACACTTTTTTGGGTCGTTATTGTATTGATAATAAAAAAATTATATTACCAAAAGATACAACATTAAATGCACAAGCTGAACCAGAAATAGGGCTTGAATGCGAAGTTATCTATGAAAAAGAGCAAGTAAAGTCCATTATTCCAAAATTTTTTATGGCATTTGATGATACATCTATACGCAATGATAGTAATGCAAAGAAAATTAGCCAAAAAAAGAACTTTTCTCCTGCTTCAAAAGGTTGTGGATTTAAGATTCCAATAGATAAATTTGAAAAAGGTGGAATTTGTGATAATTTTTCTTTGACATCTTTTTTAATATTTGATGGTAAAGCTCATCAATATGGCGATAATGCAAAACTAACAAATTATAATTATTTTTATAAAAAATTAATTGACTGGATTGTAAAAAAGATAAATACACAAGAAGATCATGCTGTATTGGAAAATCTTGATGATATAATTAAAAGAGCAGGATTCCCATCTAAGGTTCTCATTGCTGTTGGTGCTACTAGTTATACTAAACTTGCAAAACAAAGATTTTTGCAAGAAGGAGATGAAGTATGTGTAGTAGCATATAATCACAATATTTATACAAACGATAAAATAAAAAATTTAATAGAGCAAGGTGTATTGGGATTAAAAGATGCCTCTATTGTGCGTCAAGAAGTTGTGCGTAGCACAGAATATTAGTTTTTATAATACATTATTATAATTTACATAAACAATATTTTAATTGATTTTTTGTTATTGTAGCTAAAGTTTTGTTTAAATATTTATTAAATAATTTTACAAATAAGTCTATATAAATTTATAATTATTCTTGTTATATAAAAATTAAATTTATTTCATAATGTTTTGTAATTTTATTTAGTAGTATATTGTAATTAAAGTAAGATTTTTTGTTACTATATAATTAGTTTTTAATTGCTTGTGCAAAACTAAAAAGTTTTAGATAAAATTACACCATGAAAATGTATGTTATAGATAATACATTTATTAAATATTATGGAGGAATTTAATGTCAAACGCGATTAAGATATTATTTGGTGTAAGTGATACAGAAGAGTGTCGTAAAGCTATTCCAACTATTATAAAGCTTTTTGCAAGACGAAGTGAAATTGAGCTAACATTATTACATGTTACGCCAGAAACTATTGTTTTAGCAGAAAGTGGAATTGTTGATTATGCTTCATTGGAACATGTTCAAGAAGAAGAATCTAATGAGATTTTGCATGAATTTGCAAAAGTGTTTAATTCCGAAGGTATTTATTGCAAAAAGATTCTAAAAAATGGAAATCCTATAGATGTTGTGCTTGAGATAGCAGATAAATACGATTTGCTTGTAATTGGGGCAAGTGAATCTTCAATCTTACATAGAATCTTTAATTCACATCAAAATAGTTTTGTTAATTCTTCTCCTATACCTGTTTTAGTTGCAAAGTAATATAGTTTATTTTATTTTGAGTAAAGGCGTAAGATGTTTAAAAGGAAAAGGCGACTTAGATTGCATAAAACAACTAGGGATTTAGTGCGAGAAAACAATATAAACACAAATGATTTAATTTACCCTCTTTTTATAATAGAAGGAAATAGCATTAAAAATGAAATTGCATCTATGCCGGGTGTATTTCAAATGAGTTTAGATTATATATTAAAAGAATGTGAATGTTTGCAAACAATAGGTATTAACGCTATTTTATTGTTTGGTGTGCCACCACAAGATAAAAAAGATTCTATAGGTTCTGAAGCATGGAATCCAGATAGCATAATACCATTAAGCATTCGTACAATTAAAGAAAAATTTCCTACAATGTGTGTAATAGCCGATGTTTGTTTTTGTGAATATACAAATCATGGGCATTGCGGTATTTTAGATTCTAAAACACAAAGTGTAGATAATGATAAAACACTTGAAATATTGGCAAAACAAAGCCTTGTTTTAGCACAAAGCAATGTTGATATGCTTGCACCAAGTGCAATGATGGATGGACAAATATTTGCCATGAGAAAAGTATTAGATAATAATAACTTTATAAATTTACCTATAATGAGTTATTCAACAAAATTTGCTAGTGCATATTATGGTCCTTTTAGAGAAGTTGCACAAAGTACGCCTAGTTTTGGTGATAGAAAAAGTTATCAAGAAGATAGTGCAAATATACGAGAAGCAATACTTGAGAGTTTAAATGATGAAGAAGAGGGAGCAGATATATTAATGGTAAAACCTGCTCTTGCTTATCTTGATGTTGTTCGTGAAATAAGAAATCGTAGTTTATTGCCACTTGCAGTATATAATGTAAGTGGTGAATATGCCTTATTAAAAGCTGGACAAAAATTAGGTGTTATTGATTATGAAAAAGTTATGCTAGAAACTTTAATTGGATTTAAAAGAGCAGGTGCTGATATTATAATAACATACCACGCAAAAGAAGTAGCTCAATTATTAAAATAGCTTTAATTTAAAATTTTTTGTAATTATTTATAATTGTTATACATAAAATACAAATATTAATCTGTTAATAATAATCTTAATTTTTTGCAAATAAAGCATTATTAATTGTATATAATCAATAAATTTTACATTTGATAATTTTATATATTGTATATACTCACTAAAATATATTTATAATAATACACTAATAAATATTTAGTAAAGTAACTAAAGGTTGCTAATATTTATCAAACTTATGTTATAATTGCCAATTTTAAAATACACAATGAAATAGGAGTTTCAAAATGGCAAAAAAAACATTTCAAACAGAAATTAAGCAATTACTTGACTTAATGATACATTCTCTTTATTCCAATAAAGAAATATTTTTACGCGAACTTATTTCAAATGCAAGTGATGCGCTTGATAAGTTAAATCACCTCACATTAAGTGATGAAAAATATAAAAGTCTTGATTTTAAGCCAAAAATTATTATTAGTTTTGATAGTGATAAAAAAATATTAAAAATACTAGATAATGGTATAGGAATGAATGAGGAAGATTTAAACAATAATCTTGGGACAATAGCTAAAAGTGGCACAAAGAGTTTTTTAGAAAATCTAACAGGAGATAAGAAAAAAGATTCTAATTTAATAGGGCAATTTGGTGTTGGCTTTTACTCAAGTTTTATGGTAGCTAATAAGGTTATTGTAAATACTAAAAAAGCACTTGATTCTAAAGCATATACTTGGATAAGCAATGGTGATGGAGAATATGAAATATTAGAATCTAATAAAGATGATTATGGAACAGAAATAACCCTTTATCTAAAAGATGAGGCAAGTGAATATTGTAATAAATGGAATATAGAGGATATAATAAAGAGATATTCAAATCATATCCAATTTCCTATTTTTTTACAATATACAGAAGAGAAAAAAGAAGAAGGCAAAGAGGAAACAATAAAAGAAGATAAAGAAGAGCAAATAAACAAAGCAAAAGCACTTTGGATAATATCAAAAAATGAATTAAAAAAAGAAGATTATGAAGATTTCTTTACTACACTTTCTTATGATAAAGAAAAACCATTAAGTTATATACATACACATGCAGAAGGTAAATTACAATATAAAAGTTTATTCTATATACCAGCAAATCCTCCATTTGATATGAATAGAATGGATTATAAATCGCATGTTAAGTTATATGTAAAAAGAGTATTTATCACAGATGATGATAAAGAGTTATTGCCTGTTTATTTGCGTTTTGTGCATGGTATCATTGATAGCGATGATTTGCCACTAAATGTAAGTCGTGAGATTTTGCAAGAAAATAAAATATTAGAGCAAATTAAAAAGGCATCCGTTGGTAAGATTCTAAGTATGATAGAATCTTTAGCAAAAGATAGTGAAAAATACAAAAACTTTTATTCTAAGTTTGGTAGCACATTAAAAGAAGGGCTTTATAATGATTATGAGAATAAAGAAAAATTGCTAAATCTCCTTAGAGCATATTCATTAAATAAAAATGAAAGTATAAGTTTAAAAGAATATAAAGATGGTATGAAAGATGGGCAAAAAGGTATATTCTATGCAGTTGGAAAAGATTTAGAAACATTAAAAAATAATCCTTTGCTCGAAAAATTCAAAGATTATGATATATTGCTTTTTGCTGATGATGTAGATAGTTTTGTTATACCTAGTATAAATGAATTTGATGGAATAAAACTGCTTGATATATTTAGCAAAGATTCTAGTCAAGATATAAATAGTGAGATAAGTGAAGAGCAAAAAAAGGAATTTGAAACTCTTATAGAATCTTTTAAAACTCTTGATGGAGTAAATGAAGTAACATTAAGTAGCAACCTTACTTCACCATTAGCTTTAACTAGTGAGGGTATGCAAAATAACTATATGGAACAAATTATGAGACAAATGGGTCAAGAAATGCCAGAACCAAAGAAAAATATAGAAATTAATATTAATCATGAATTAATACAAAAAATTAATAAATTAGATAAAAATATGCAAGATAAATATTGTTTAGTGCTTTTCAATGGGGCAAAAATACTAGAAGGACAAAATTTAAAGGATTCTAAAGGCTATATTGATAGTATAAATGATATTTTATTAAAGAGTTTGTAAAGGCTTAATTCAATGTGCTATAATACTTAGGCACATTAGAGGTAAATTAAAGGATTTTTATGTATCGTTTTATTCTTGTTGTTTTTTGTTTCATGTTTAGCTACGCTAAGGAATATATGATTGATATATCGCATTCAAGTGTAAGTTTTAGCATAAAACATTTAAGTGTAGCAGATACAATAGGGGTATTTCAAGATTTTGATGGTAAATTATTTATAGATAACAATAAGATTATAAAGCTTGTTGGAAATGTAAATATTTCAAGTATTAATACATACAATGAAGCAAGAGATAAAGATCTTAAGATAAAGGATTTTTTCTCTACGCAAGTAGCAAAATTTGAATCATCTCATTTTCAAAACAATATTTTATATGGTAGATTAACAATAAATAATATAACAAAAAACATAGCGTTTAAGGTAAATATTACAGGACCAATAAAAAATCCAAGCTTAGATATACAAACAAAACAAGAACAAATAAACCCATTTAAGCAAATAAATATACCAAATAATCCCCTACAGAATCCACAATTAGTAAAAAATGATGACTTAGATTGCGGATGTTATGCTAGTTATGGAGATAATGTTATAGGTATTGAGTTAATAGGCAGTATAAATCGTTTTGATTTTAATATATCACCAAATACACCAAAAGAATTACTAGGGCAGAATGTAGATATTAAAATCATACTAGAAGCTTCAAATTAATAACCTAATATATTTAAATTTAATCATTAATTATCTTTTAATTTTACTTATTTAGCAAATACATTTAAATAATAAACTTTATTGCTAAGATATATTTATTAAGTTAGATTTTAATTACAATTAAAATTAAGTATTTAATGTGATATTGTTTATAAAATAGATATAGCTAAGATTTACTTAGCTATAAGGGGTATTTGATGAATATATTAAAGTTTTATAGGTAGTTTTTACTTATTAGCACATATAATTAGAAAATATATGAATAACCAATATTGATTACATAAGGATTAATAAAAACACCAGATTTATTATTATCTTTGAAAGTATAGCCAGCGGCTAAAGTCTGAATTTTCGCACCTAATTCTACTTTATGGTGTGTAGCAAATGTAGCGGCTACACCTATATTTAATGGTATATTAAAGCCCCCATACTTCATTTGATTTATGATTGCTGATACTTCTTTTGATGGTGCTAACATATTAGTTATACCATAACCTAAACCAAAACCAGCGTATGCACCAAAAGTAAATCTATCATTATTAATGAAATTAATTAAAGCATCAACATTAAATACTATATTATGAAATCCTGTTATTATCCCAGAAACTTTTGTGTTTCCACTTGCACTTATTGTCGGCATTTCTGCAAAAGTTTTTTGTCCTTCAAAATCATAGCTTAAATATCCGCGAACACCAACCAAAGGCATAAAGAAATGTTGATAACCAATCTTAGCTCCAATATCAAAGCTTATTTCCATAGGTTCTGCACCAAATGTATCTTTATAGTTATCAATTTTCTTGCCATCAATATCATATGCCGATAACCCAAACAAAGTTACACCACCATGCACACCTACAAATAAACCACTTTTTTCACCACCAGCACTCTCTCCAGCACCATCAATACCATCAGCTAAAGCAATGCTAGATGCAAAAAGACTGCTTACAGCAAC
>JARIAP010000084.1 GCA_029257755.1 Helicobacter sp. | reverse complement strand
AATGATAAATTAGATATAGGGGCTGGTTATTCTTTAGCATTAAAGGATAATAGAAAAAGCTTTATAGTTTCACATGATGGTTTTGGACAACTCCATTTGCTTACTATTGGAGCTAAGTATTTGTGGTGATAATAACTATTTTATAATAAAACAAAATATTTATAAAGAGTTTATTAAAGTTATGCTAATATTTATTACTTAAACTTGGAGGAATGAGTTATGAAGTGGATTTTCTCTATTTTTGTATTAATATTTTTTGTTGGCTGCTCTTCATTAGTAGTTAAACCTGAAAATATTTTAGCATATAATAATGGAATTGCCATTATACAAGACAAAAAGACTCAAAGTAAAATTCAATTTGAAATAGCACAAGAAATAATTGGTGGATTTGACAACATACCACTAATTATATATATTACAATAGAAAATCTTAGCGATAGCAATATTTTATTTAGCACAGATAATGTTTCAATGTTTTTAAATGGAAAAAGTATTACTCCATATTCATTTAATAATTTTATTAGTTCAAATATCAACATTTCACAAGCTTTGTATGATTATGGAATAGAAGTAACTACAAAAAATACAAATATTATTGATCCATTTTTTAATCCATCTTCTTATTATGCTTATCCTATTCCAATATTTTTAAACGGGGGATTTGTAATGGCATATAGATACTATGATTATTCATTTGCAAGAGCAAATATATATTCAGTTCAATCAACTCAATATAATGCACGACAATTTTTAATAGCACATTATTTGCGAAAAAATACATTAAAAAAGAATGATGTTAAAGGTGGTTTTATACTAATACCTAGAAGTAATCTAAAAGAAGGGAATATGATTGTAAATGTTAAAGTTGGTAAAGATATACATACTCTAAAGATAAATCTTCAAAAAAGGTAATTATTCAATATTAGAATTATCTTGATTAATGTTATCATCTGACATACTTGGATTAATAGTGGTAGTTTGTGGAATTCTTGTATCAATAAGCCATATGTAGCTTAATCTATTGCTAAAATTATATGGTTTTATTTCTGCGCGTAAATATCCATTTTCTGGTTTAATACTTTCTATAACACCCACTTTTATATCTTCAAAAAATATTCCATCTAATCCACTTGTAATTACATTGTCGCCACTTTTAATGCTTTGCCATGCTGGAATATAATCAATTACAATTTCACCATTTTCCATAGTGCGTAAAGTTCCGGGTACACGATTCACTCCAATATACACACTATAGCTACAATCTATATCACCATTTAACATACCAAGCAAATGATTATCTACCATTTTAGCGATACCAATTGCATAACCATCTTTTACAATACCAAAAATTTTTGGCTCTTCTGTTTGTTGTTTATAATTAATCCAAATCTTTGTATATGTGCCAAGAGTAGCATAAGATAAAACTTTTACTAAATGGACATCTGGATCAACATAATGGCGTTCTGTATCAAGAGAATAATATAGATTCTCAAATTCTGCTTTAAGGGCATTGTATTTTATGGAATCTGCTTCTAAAATATTAATTTTTTCTCGCATATCGCTTATTTGTTTTGCTTGATCTGTATAATCTTGTATAAAAAATGTTAGATTTTCTTTTTTATCAAGGTAAAAATTTTTAATTTGAAATGATAAATTTAATGCGTATTTGCGTAAAAAAGGTATAAAACCAAATGCTACAGCTAATATAATCATAACTACAATAGAAATAACTAATAATCTCCGCACTATATATCCATTATTATATTAATCTAATTATTAACTTCTTGCCGCAATTTTTTCAAGCATATCCATATTTCCCATAGCTTCACCAGTTCCTTTTGCAACTGCTAATAATGGTTCATCTCCAACATACACAGGTAACTTTACAATGTCAGAAAAATATTTATCAAGATTTCTTATTAAAGCACCACCACCTGTCAAAACAATACCATTTTCAACTATATCACCAGCTAAATCAGGTGGAACTTCTTCTAATACACCCCTTAAAGCATTACCCATTTCTTTAATTGGATCTTTTATTGCCTCTCTAATATCTTCACTTGTTAGCTCTATTGAATTAAGCAAACCGCTTACTTGATCTCTACCTTTTACAAGCTTTACAAGTGGTGTATCAAGTGGTGCTGCACAGCCTATTTCAATTTTTATTTCCTCTGCTGTTCTATCACCAATTAATAAATTAAATTTTTTTCTAACATATTCCATTATAGCACTATCAAGCTTATCTCCAGCAATTCTTATAGATTTTGATATAACTAAACCACCCAATGATAAAACACCTATTTCAGTAGTTCCACCTCCTATATCAACTACTAAACTACCTTGTGGCTCTTGTATAGGCAAACCCGCCCCAATTGCTGCTGCTAGTGGTTCTTCTATTAAAAAAACCTCTCTAGCACCAGCACTCATAGCTGATTCTTTTACTGCTTTTCTCTCAACAGAAGTCAATCCATAAGGAACGCACACCATAATTCTTGGACGCATGAAAGATTTTCTTTTATGTGCTCTTTCAATAAAATATCTAATCATTTTTTCAGTAATTTCAAAATCTGCTATAACACCATCTCTCAATGGTCGTATAGCACGGATATTATCAGGAGTTTTACCTATCATTTCTTTTGCTTCTTTTCCTACTGCCAAAATTTCACCATCACGATATTTATCTACTTTAACAGCTACAATAGAAGGTTCATTTATTAAAATTTCATGTCCTTTTATCATGACAATTGTATTTGCAGTTCCCAAATCAATTGCAATATCATGTGAAAACCAACCTACTAATTTATTTAAAAACACTTTATAATCTCCTTATTAATTTATACTTATACTGCCTTTGACTTTTTTTTCTTAATCAAAATAGGTTTTTCTATTTTATCAACACATTTTCGTGTAACAATAACCTCATATCCATTTAAATTTGGTAAATCAAACATAATATCAAGACTAAAATCTTCAACAATAGCACGCAATCCTCTAGCACCCGTTTTTCTTTCCATTGCTAATTCAGCAATTCTTTCTATTGCTTCATCTTCAAATATAAGCTTAGCACCATCGATTTCAAATAGTTTTTGATATTGTTTTATTATGGCATTTTTTGGTTGTGTTAAAATTGAAATCATTGCTTCTTTACTAATAGAATCAAGAGTTGCTATAACATGTAGCCTACCTATTAATTCTGGTATCAAACCAAAACTTACTAAATCATCTGTCTCGACTTTATGTATAATATCATTAGAATCAATCTGTGCTTTTGGATTAGAATCAAAGCCAAGAACATTTTTACCTAATTTTCTTTTAATAATTTCTTGTATTCCATCAAATGCACCACCACAAATAAAGAGTATATTGCTTGTATCCATTTTAATAAATTCTTGATTAGGATGTTTTCTCCCGCCCTTTGGTGGTATATTTACAATACTTCCTTCAATGATTTTTAAAAGTGCTTGTTGAACTCCTTCACCAGAAACATCGCGAGTAATAGATCTATTTTCAGATAATCTTGATATTTTATCAATTTCATCAATAAAGACTATACCCATTTCTGCTCGTTTTAAATCATAATTAGCTGCTTGTAATAAACGAGTTAAAATATTTTCAACATCTTCGCCAACATAACCTGCTTCAGTTAAAGATGTAGCATCAGAAATAGCAATTGGAATATCAAGAAACCTAGCTAATGTCTGTGCCATTAATGTTTTTCCACTTCCAGTTGGACCAATAAGCAATATATTTGACTTAGAAAGCTCTACATTCTCCTCTAAATCTGTAACATTTATAGTATTTTCAGATGAAACTATTGCTTTTTGTTGATATAATAATCTTTTATAATGATTGTAAATTGCCACACTAAAAACTTTTTTAGCTTGTTCTTGCCCTACAACATATTCATCTAAATGTGCTTTTAATTCTTTTGGAGATGGAATATCATCTAAACTACCAACTTCAATATCAGGTAAATTTTTTTCATCATAAAATGATTTATATATAAAAACGGTACAAGCCTTGCAAATATAAGCTTTTGTTCCTGTTATTTCTTCATTGCTAGATACAATTGGATTTGGCTTTGATTTTATTTTTCCGCAAAAACTACATGTTTCAGTCATTTACATCACCTCGTTTATATGGTATTCCTCTTTCAGAATTTAAAATAAATTCACAAATTTGCATAATATGTTGATTATTTTGCATATCTTTTGCTATTTCAAGCTCCATAGAAGCTAAATCTCTTAAACTTTGATTACCAGAAAACAAACGCTTATATAATGCATCTATTTTATCAATTTCTTCTCTATCCATTATTTTTCTCATACGAAACCTATTTAATCCAACAATTTTTGCCCTATTTCCTTCTGCCATACAATATGGGGGTATATCTTGAGATAACGCAGATGCACCAGCTACCATAGCACCTTCACCAATTTTAACAAACTGATGAATAGGAGTCATTCCACCAATATTTACATAATTTTGCACATGTATATGCCCACCAAGAGTAGCATTATTAGCAAGTATATTATTATCTCCAACAATACAATCATGTGCTATATGAACATATGCCATAAAGAGATTATTGTTTCCTATTTTTGTAATATTTCCACCACCCTCTGTTCCGGGATTAAACATACAAGATTCTCTAATTGAATTATTATCTCCAATTTCTAATATACTATCTTCACCTTTATATTTTAAATCTTGTGGTGGTGTGCCTAAAACTGCATTTGGAAATATTTTATTAAATTTACCTATAATGGTATGTCCCATGATTGTTACATTATTGTATATATGTGTGTTATCTCCAATCACTACATTACCTTTAATTACACTATATTCATCTATATTAACATTAGCACCAATTACTACATTTCCTTGTATAATAGCGGTTTTTGCAATATTTGCACTTTCATGAATTTCGATACAATCACCCATAAAATTCCTTTTACATTAAAAATGACTTACTTATTGTGAGAATCTGTAACCATAGCTTTAAGCTCTGCTTCACTAACAAGAGAATCTCCAACATAAGCTTTTCCTTGAAGTTGCCATACATTACTTCTTTGCTTTACTACTTCCATTTTATATGTTAAGCAATCACCGGGTCTAACAGGTATTCTAAATTTCACATTATCAATAGTCATAAAATAAACTATTTTATCTTGACTTGCATCAAAATCAAGTCCCCAAGTACTAACAAAAGCTAATATACCACCAGCTTGAGCCATACCTTCTATAATCATAACTCCGGGATAAATTGGTTCTTTTGGGAAATGCCCCAAAAAAACTTGTTCATTGATAGTTACATTTTTATAAGCAATAATATTTTTATGTGTGTTTATTTCTAATACCCTATCAACTAATAGCATTGGGTATCGATGTGGTAAAATTTGCATAATTTTATCAATGCTAAGATTAAGAAAATTCAAAGATTCAATTTCATTATTCATTTTAATAAACCTAAAGAAAAAATTTTGCTAATTGTAACACAATTTAATTCTAAATTAGTTATTTTTATAGAGTCTAAATAAAATAAAAGCAAAATAAATGAAATTTTATTAATTTAATAAAAAAATACACAACAAAATAAATGTTTTTTATTATTTCAATATTATTTATTTAGTCTTACATAATAGCTTATAAAGTAAAATTTATATTAAAATTTAATCTCTTATTCATTAAAATCATAGCCAATTTCTTTAAGTATTTTTTTATCTTTATCCCAACTTTTTATTGTTTTTACATAAATTTCTAAAAAAACTTTTTTTTCTGCTAAATATTCACATTTTTGTCTTGCTAACTTTCCTAATGACTTTATGGTATTACCATTTTTACCTATAATCATTGATTTTTGAGAATCTTTTGAAACTATTATCTGTGCTTTTATATATAAAATATTTTGTTTATCTGTAATTTTTAGAATCTTAACATCACTTTCATATGGTATTTCATCGCTTAATCTCTCAAATATTGCTTCTCTTATACTTTCTTTATAAATATCACGCATCAATGTTGTGCTTATAATATCATTATCATAAAAATGCGGATGTTTTGGTAGATTCTTTGCTATTTCAAAAAGTAAATTATTAATATCTTTTTCATTCAACTTTACAGCTTTTATTGGTATTAAACAAATATATTTATCTTTATATTTATCGTAATTTTTAATACAACAAAACAACTCTGCCTGTGTAAGAGTATCAATCTTATTTAATATTAATATATGTTTTTTATTATATTTGTTTATAAAATCACTATAATGTTGTATTTCTTTTTTATTACTACTAGCAACGCTTATGAAAATACTTAAATCAGAATCTCCTATAGCCTTATATGCTTCTTGCATCATATATTCATTAAGAAGTTTATTGCTATCATGCAATCCGGGTGTATCTATAAATATAATTTGTGAATCAAACATTTTATCATTATATGGGACTATAATATCCATTCTTTTTCGAGTGGCATTAGCTTTTTTAGAAACTAATGTTAATGGTGTATTGATAATGCTATTAAGCAGTGTGGATTTACCAGCATTAGGGCGACCAATTACGCTTACAAAACCGCTTGTAATAATTTTATTCATATTTCTCCTTAAAGCTACAATAAGTATATAATCTAATAATAAACTATAAACCACATAGCAATAGCATAAAAAAAATATAAAACTCCATCAAGAATTTTAATACGCCAAGAATAAATTGGTATTAATAAGTAAATAATAAATAATATGAAACCAGAAGATACTATTATATAAATATTTTTTATTTCAAAAATTACAAATCCAATATATGCAATACAAAAAAATATGCCATTAACTATAAAATATTTGAGCCTTATTATAACAACAAAAAAATGTATAATTATTAAAAATAATAAAAATCTATCTATAAAAATATCATTGTCTCTTGTAATTTTTATGATTTTTATATCAAATATAAATGTAATTCCTGTTAATATAACACCAAATATAATGGCGAATATAAAGCTTACAAAAAGCCATGATGTTTGTCCAGCTGTTGCACCATCAATGCCTCTTGCCTCTAAACTTTTTTTTAGTGAAGTATAAACTAAGATTCCATGTTCATTTTGAATCTCGTTTGATTTTTTATCTTTAAATTTCATGTCTTTTAAACCATATTCTATTTAACACCAAATGAAACAACCTTTTTTAACCCATCACTAACACTCATTGATGATCTTTTAATTTTATCTTTATGTATTCTTAAAAGTAACCCTGAAGTTGGTGGTGTTAGTGGGCAAAATACCCAAAAATACTCACCATCTTCTTTAGTTATAAATCCCATTATTTCACCTTCCCCTATAGTAATAAATGCAACACCTAAATATTTATCTTTAGAATTACCACTTATCATATTGATTAAATCTTTGATTGTAACATAAATGCTACCTATTATAGGGATTCTAGCAACAAGCCATTCACCTAATTTTATAAAAATAGCATTTTGTCTTTTTTCAAATTTATATCCAATATATAAAATAAAAATAATCATAAATAAAATTAACCCTACGCTTACAAAAATACTAGGAAGTGCTGTATCAAGTTCTTCATTTGCAACTATCTCAACAACAAAATGAACAATTTTAAGTATAAAATACCATAAATTCTCTAAAATACCAAATAAAAAAAATAATAGCCAAACAATAATGGTAAAAGGAAGAATAACCATAATGCCTTTACCAAATAACCTAAAAAAATTATTCATTTATACTCCTATAATTATAAAGATTCTAAATAAGGTATCCCACACAAACACATTGAATTAAAATCGACATCATTTACTAAAACTTCTATAATAACTGGTGAAACTATCTTATAGTTTATGGAATCTAGAGAAGAAACTTTTATATTGCAATATCCTATATTTTGTATAGGTAATCCATAAGCAGTAGAATTGCTAATTTCTAATATAAGAACTTTTTCTTTAAATGGTATTTTATTTTGTGCGTATCTAATCATTTTTAATTTTTTATAAAAAGATTCTATTGCATAAAATTTTAATTCTGTATTATTAATATGTGGTAGTGTGTCTTTAGCTTCATTTATAATAAATCTAAATTTATTTTTTTGATTATATAAATAAGCACTTATAATTCTATGAACTATTAAATCCGCATATCGCCTAATAGGTGAAGTAAAATGTGTATAAGATTCAAAACCTAATCCAAAATGAGAATTATTAGAATAATTGTATTTTGCTTTAGAAAAATGTCTTACAATACAAAAATCAATTATATCTTTTGAAAAATTATCATTTTTTTGTTTTTGGATATATTGTATTGTGTCTAGCATTATTTTTGATTTATATGTTAATTTAGATTCTTTATTTCTAGTTTTATTATAATTTTTAGATAATTTTGTATCATAACCCATTTTTGATAATAATTGTATCAAGTGATTATAATCCCTTGTTGTTAAGCTTTCATGATTTCTAAAAATGCCATATTTTATTGATTGCAGTAATTTAGCACTTTCTTTATTAACAAGCAACATTGCTTCTTCTACTAATATATGTGAAATATCTTTTTTAACTTCCTTTACATTTCTTAATTTGTCATAATAATCTACATTAAAAGTAAAA
Source organism: Helicobacter sp. (assembly GCA_029257755.1). Classification (GTDB taxonomy): domain Bacteria; phylum Campylobacterota; class Campylobacteria; order Campylobacterales; family Helicobacteraceae; genus Helicobacter_A. Next base: position 326 of record JARIAP010000084.1, on the reverse strand, counting down.
TCTTTAAGATTTAAATCAAATCCATACTTCATTCTATTTTTATTTAGAATTTTTGCAAATTTAACAAATGAAATAAGAGAGTTTGATACTTCTATATTATTTATATTTATTTGTTTTTCTAATAAATTTGAAACTTGCTTATAATTTAATGAATCTTTTGAACAAATTATAGCTTTAAAAACTCTTGATTGTAAAACATTAGCATTTCTTTTATGCAATCTAATCTCCCAAACAATTGCTAATCTATTTTTACATTTTTTTAATGAACATGAATTAGAACTTAATATTTTAGGTAGCATAGGGAATACTTGATTTGGAAAATAAAG
>JARIAP010000164.1 GCA_029257755.1 Helicobacter sp. | reverse complement strand
AAATATAAATAAACTTACTCCCACACTAGTCAAAAACCCAAAAATTCCATAATAAACATCTTCAAGTTTTAGTAAATAAGCAATGACTGCCCCAAGCGTAGCACTAGCTGCTACTCCTATTATGTATGGATCTGCTAAAGGATTTGCAAATACACTTTGCACAACAACACCAGAACTAGCTAGTAACATACCTATAATAATAGCAATACAGATTCTAGGAAGTCTTAGGTTAAGTAGTATTGACATATCAATTTCATTTAGGCTAATACCACCAAACAAAAACGATATAGGCAATAAAACACAATAAAGGGCGATTATAAATATAGCAATTATAAAAGCCTTAGAATCTCTTTTTCCATTGTGAAGTGATTTTGCATAATCATAATTATGTTTTTTTGCATTCATATTAACGCCTTATTTAATATACTTAAGTATTATTTAATTAATATTTTAACTTAGCAAAATATAAGCTTTTATTTTAGCATAATAATATAAACTAACTTAAGACTTATTATTACTTTTTTAAATATATTGATATATTAGACAATTAATTGTATTTTTATTTGTTTTGAAAGATAAAAAATAACAATGCTTTTTGTAATGTTGTTTTAAGTTAAAATATATTTATATTTTTTAATAAGGACTATAAATATTATTCATATTTATGCTTTGTATTTTTGGTATAATATTTTTTTAATATGTTTTATATGATTAAAATCTTTATAAATATACAATAATTATTCTTGTAGGCTATTCATATCAATAACATATCTAAATTTTGCTTTACCATTTGTTAAATTGTCATATACATTATTGATTTCATCTATTTTTATTATTTCTACTTCAGGATATATTTTATGTTTTAGTGAAAAATCAAGCATTTCTTGAGTTTCTTTAATACCTCCAATTAATGAGCCATATACTTTTTTACCAGCAGATAATACAAGGCGAGTTATATCAATTTTTGGTGAAGTTTTAATAGGTGGTAATCCTACTATTGCTAATTCACCACCAAATTTTAGTAGTTCTATATATGAATGAACATCATATGTAGTTGGTATAGTTGATATTATAAAATCAAATTTTTCTTTTACCTCTTTTAAATTTGTGTAAAGTATTTTTGCTCCAAGTCTTAATGCTTCTTCTTTTTTTAGATTATTTCTAGCAAATACACTTACTTCAGCACCCATAACTAAGGCATATTTTAAAGCCATTACACCTAAACCCCCAAAACCTGCAACAGCTACTCTATCGCCTTTTTTTATATTGCTAAATTTTAATGGAGAATAAGTTGTTATACCTGCACAAAGTAATGGTGCTATTTTATCTAATGGTGCATTTTTTGGAATAGATATAGCAAATTTTTCATTCACTACTATATTATTAGAATATCCGCCATAAGTTGGAATATTATCATGAAAGTAATCAAGGCAATCATAAGTGAAAACTACCTTTCCATTTTCACAAAATTGTTCTTGACTTATTTTGCAAGCACTACATTCACCACAGCTGTTAATCATGCAACCTACGCCAACATAATCATCTATCTTGAATTTACTTACTTTATTTCCTATAGATACTACTTTACCTACTATTTCATGACCAGGTACCATAGGATAAATGCCTTCTTTCCATTCGCTTCTTGCAGAATGTATATCACTATGGCAAATTCCAGCATATAAAATTTCTATTAATATATCATTGTCTCCCATTGCATGTCGCTTAAACTTAAATGGTTTAAAAGTATCATCTTTATGTTTTATTGCATAACCTATAGAATCTATTTTTTTACCATTTTTTGCTTGAATTAAATTTTCTTTTAATAGCATTTATAATCCTTAATTTTTATATAATTATACAATTATATAATCTAATATTTGAATTTAATTTATTTCAATTTATTTAATTTATAAAGTTTTGATAGAATTATGCTTTATTATTATAATGTTTATATGGAATCAATATGAATTTTTTGCTTATTATATTATCTGGTGTGCTTGATATTTTTGCTAATTTAGCATTACAAAAGTCTGATGGTTTTAAAAATATATGGTGGGGAATATTAGCATTAATTTTAGTTGGTTGTGCGTTTTTGCTTCTTGCTATTGTTATTGATAATGGTATGGAGTTACCTATTGCATATACTTTATGGGGTGCAGTTGGTATTATTGGTAGTGTTGCTGGTGCATATTATTTTTTCAAACAAAGGCTTAAACCAATAGGATATTTTGGAATTGCGCTTGTTGTAATTGCAGTTGGTTTGTTGCATTCATAACCTATTAATTAAAATGGATAAGAATTTATATAATAAAGCATTTTTAAGCATAGATATCGCTTTTGCTTTAGTGATTATGTCCCTTGCATTTATTGTAGTTTTGCATATACAAAATGAAATATCAAAAGATATATCTACAAATGATATACAAAAACTTCAAGAAGCAAATAATAATTTATTATCAAATATAGTGCAAAATAAATGCTATAAGGATATAATTATAAGCAAAAATCATAACTATAATATATGTAGATTTGAAGGTAAAAAAGATTATATAATATTTCAATATATAAAGGTATTATAATTATACTCTATTTAACTTAGATTCTAAAAAACCTATTTACTATAAGATACATTTGCTTTTTTAGAATATTTTTGTTATGTAAAGTATGCTATTTTTTATTAAAATATAATTTTAATATAATACTACAATATATCTAATAGTCATTAGAATCTAGCTTTATATAGCATATAAATATTTATTTATTATTAAAGTATTTTATTTTTTATTATTTTTACTCCTTGTAATATTGTAAATATTTTATAAAATTAATGAATATTAGTAGAATCTAATCTATTTATAATACTAGATTATTTGCTTACTAGGTTTTTATAATTACTTACCTTAAATATAAATAACTCTAATTAGTTTATATACTATACCTCTAGCTATTTATTTTAATTATTTATAGAATACAATATTTCATTATCAAGCATTTTGTATTAACAAATAACATTTATTAATTTATTATCTTTAGGTGATTGTTGTTATTTAAGATAGAATCTATTTCTCTATATTTTATTCTGTTTAATTTAAAATATAAAAAATCTTATTTATTGAAAATATTTTTATTTTTATATATACATTTTAGATTCTAAAAAACTTTTTTGTTTTTTATTCTTTATATTAATTTTAGATTCTAAAAGTTTATTATAAAGCGTTTAATTCATTAATATTAGCTTATTTTGAATCCTTTGTGCTACAATAATTTTTTAGATAATTATTAAGGATATTTATGTCAATTTTTAGGGAATATGATATTAGAGGTATATTTGAAGAAGATTTAAACGAAGAATGTGTATTTAAAATAGGTTATTTGCTAGGACAAAGAATTAAACAATATGATGATAAAGTTGCAATAGGGTATGATGCAAGGACTCATAGCCCTACATTATTTATGTGGCTTAGTAATGGTTTTGTGGCAAGTGGCATTAAAGTTTTTGATCTTGGCATGATACCAACACCAGTTGCATATTTTTGCACATTTACAACAGATATTAAAAGTTCTGTAATGATAACAGGCTCTCATAATCCACCAAAATACAATGGATTTAAGATTACTATAAATCAAGCACCATTTTATGGAAAACAGATACAAGAAATAAAAAATCAATTTTTAAACACACAATTTATAAAAGTTAATACACAAAAAATAGAAAAATTGAATGTTTTAGAATCTTACATAACATATATAATAAATGAATTTTATATGCTTAAAAATTGGGATAAACGAATTATATTTGATTGTGGTAATGGTGTAGCAGATATTGCACTATCGCAAATAATAAAGAGTCTAAACTTAAATGCAATTACATTATTTGCTAAACCAGATGGAACTTTTCCAAATCACCACCCAGATCCAAGTGAAGATGAAAATCTAATTGATTTAAAAAAGGCTTTAAAAGACAATAATTCATATATAGGCATAGCATATGATGGAGATGCTGATAGAGTTGCACTTATATCCCAGAATTATAGCTTTAAGGGTGATGAACTAGCTATGTTATTTGCAAAAGATATTGCAACACAAAAAGATAATCCTATAATAATTGGTGAAGTAAAATGCTCACAAATAATGTATGATGAGATTAATAAAATTGGTAAAAGTGTTATGTATAAAACAGGTCATAGTAACTTAAAAGTCAAATTAAAAGAATTAAAAGCGGATTTAGCATGTGAGATGAGTGGGCATATATTTTTTAATGATAGATACTTTGGGTATGATGATGCCATTTATGCTAGTTTCCGTATATTAGAATTATTATATAAAGAAAATATAAAAAATAGTGGTTTAATAACACCTATTTTGCCATTTGAAGAATATATTAAATCACTTCCAAAGTCATATAGCACAGATGAAGAGAAAATACAAACAACAGAAGATAAAAAATTTAAAATAGTTGAGAATCTAAAAACTACATTATACGATATATGGGAGAATCAAAAGGCTAATAATAAGAAATATAATGATTTTCCAATAATTAAAGATATTATAGATATTGATGGTGTGCGTGTAATATTTGAAAATGGATGGGGGCTTGTTAGGGCTAGCAATACAACACCTATGCTTGTAACTAGATTTGAATCGTATTCAAAAAATATGTTACCAAAATATAAAGATTTCTTGATAAATCTAATTAAAAGATTTAATTAACAATAAAGAGTGTATATGGATAATAACAATATTAATGGAGAACTTAGTAAATTAAGAAAACATATTGATGAGATAGATTCTAAACTTATAGAATTATTACACAAACGACTCGATTATGTGCAAAAAATAGGACATTTAAAAGTAA
>JARIAP010000156.1 GCA_029257755.1 Helicobacter sp. | reverse complement strand
TGCCATTTTTAAATGGGGTTTCACTTTTAAGATTCTTCCCATTTTCATAGTATTGTTTTTCAACACAACCTTGCATTTTATCTTGTTCGCTCTTACATTCTTTTAAGCTACTTGTATTATTTGTATTGTTAGCATTTACTTGTTTTGTATGCCCTGCATTATCTGCTAATGCTACTATGCTGCATAGTATAAAGCTTACTATTATTTTTTTAATACTCATATAAGACATAACAAGCCCCTTAATTTAGAATCTATATGTATTATAGCTTAATTTTTTAGTATTCTAGTTAGATATTTTATGCAATAAATATTATTCTTTATTGTTGCTTTGGGCTTTGATAATATAAATATAAGGTTTTTAATGCTAGTGTTTTTTTACATGTGCTATGAGAATCTATATCTATGCTATTGATTAAGATATTTTGCTTATAATTTTTTATAATATGCTACTTTCAATACTCTTTTAAATCATCTATTATCTTATCTAGTGTTCCTTTACCATTTATAGAATCTAACATATCCTTATTAAATTTTTATTATTAGCACATTTACCCTTTATTTCTTCACTATCTTTATAAGTTATTGTTGCTAAGGATTGTTTATTGTTAAGATATAATTTTGCTTTTATTTGTATTTTATTAACTTTTAATAGTATCTCAATATAAAGATTCTAATTATTAAAATATTTTTTGGTAACACAATTTTGTATTTTATTTTGTTTGTTTTTACATTCTTTTAAGTTTTTATATTGTTTTTATTACTTTGTGTGTAATTATGTTAAAATATAAAAGCTACTGCTATGTGTTTACATTTCATATTCAACATAACAACATTTTTGTTAGAATCTAAATTTCTAGATTTATTATAACTTCTTTGTAATTAGTTTTTACTTGCGATATTTTTTAGTGTATTTATTGTTGTTTTTATATTTTTATTTAAATGATGTAGCATTTTATAGAATCGGTTTTATATTTTTAGTTTTGAATCTAGATTCTAATAATTATTTTAAACTTCAGCATATAAAATGCTTAGACTAGATAAATCTATATCTTTTTTTGATTCTATATCATATATATTTGTTATACCTTCTATGCGAGAAAGTAGAGAATTTTTAATAGGTGTATTAGAAGTAAAAGAACCTCCTATATGAAGAGTTGTTATATAAACTCCGCCTAATCTTATATTTTCTCTTTTATTGTTTATTATTGGATTAACTCCCCATGAGTTATGCACAACAACAGCCCTTTTATGCCCATTAATATTAATATGCCCTATATATAGCATAATATGTCCTTTTAACCAAATTATACTTCCAAATGGTATTGCATTTTCTACAATATATTCTTCTTTTTTTTCTTCTGTCATTTTTGAAATATCTATAAATTTACCTTTAAATTTTGCTTGAGCTGCTGAATTACGCGGTAAAAATATGCCAAATTGTGCAAAACTATCTCTAGTAAAAGAGCTACAATCCCTATTGCCAAGTAATCCACCCCAACCATATTTTTGTCCTAACATTGTATGTATTAGTAGAGACATTTTCTCTGCACTAAAAGGCATTGGAAAATCAGAAAAAAATCTTTGATCAAAATCTACCTCACGAATTTGTGCGTAATTATCAATATCTCTATAAAAAGTTATAATTTTATCATGCCTTTTATTATATGGAAAAATTTGCCCTATACGAGCATCTAATATCCATTGATTTTTATAAAAAATAGGGACAAAATCTTTATTTGGAATTTTGTAAGATTCAAAGTCTAAAATTTTTCTTTTCATGCTATTGCTTACAAATGCTATACTTCTAGAATCTACCCAACCATATACAAATGGACCTTGTATATGTGCATATTTTTTATCTTTACTAAAATGTGAAATTACAATTGGTGTTCCTTCAAATATAAAGCTTATTTGCCATCTATCAAATGGAAAATCATCTTTACTTTTATATCGTGGCTTATTTGTTGGGACAGCACGCACAGAAGTAGCATTTATTATTATGCCTATTTGTGGATTAGTAAGGAATGAGTCTAGATTCATATTATCTAGAATCTCTAAAAATTCGTCTAAGGTATTTGGCATGAGATTTTCACCCATACCAAGAAGATTTTTTATTTTATTTTCTAGAGAGTTTATTTTTAAGCGATATTGTTTTTCTATTTTTGCATAATTTTTTGCTTTTTTGTTTGGTGGAGTTTTCTTTAAATTTTCTAATTCTTTATTATAAGTTATTGCATTTTTTAATGATGGGACAATATAAAATATAGAATCTTTATTTTCATTGATTTTATCATCATCCCAAACAGAATAAAATTTTTTTAGATATTCTTCTTTATTAGATACATCAAATTCATTGATTTTAAATGGTTTTCCATCATTTTTATAAAAATTATTGACATTTTCTGAATTTGTATTAGAAAGTATATTTATATTTATCCCTTCTTCTGCATTTAAACATATACCAAAACTAATTAAAATAGCTATACAAAAATATAATAAATATTTCATAACAATGTTTCCATATGTTGGAGTCCTACGCATATTTTAGATATTTCTTTATTATCATTATATGCAATAATTAAAGGTCTTTTTATAATGCTTGGATTTTTAGCAATAATTTCAAGATTAAAATCTTTTATTCCTTGTTCTTTTAGTTTTTTATAAGTGCTTCCTTTTGTGTTGATAATAATATCACAAGAGATATGCTTACAAATATCATTGAGTAACTCAATGCTTAACTTTTCTTTTTTAAAATCGTAAAATTCATAAACTATATCATGTTGATTTAAAAAATCAAATGCTTTTTTCATGCTATTGCAATTTTTTATACCATATATTATTATATTGCTCATATTACTCCTTAACATAAAAACTATATTGAATAAGCAAAAATCTTACCATTTAACTAAATAATTTTCTATAATAGAAGTATTATATATTAAAGTTTTTGTTTTAACCCTAGATTCTAAACTCCTTGCATATGTAAATAAAAACTTAAAAAACTTTATCTATTAAATTATAAAAATGTTTTCCACGATGTTTATACGATTTATATTG
>JARIAP010000138.1 GCA_029257755.1 Helicobacter sp. | reverse complement strand
GTAGTTTGTATTTTACTATGAATCATATGGTTAAATTTTAATATCTATAGAGATATTATCTAAGTTATAAATATTAGATTCTAAGTTCATATAATCATGTTTAATATTGTTATTTTGTGTTATAGTTTTGATATATATATGCTTGGGTATAGCATAGTTGTTATAACAAATAATACTTCATTGGTGTTATTGTTTTATCCATTCTATAATATGTTTTTGCAATGTATTTGCTTCATAGCATTTTGTATGTATTTCTTGTTTATCAAAAAGCTCTAGTATATTAGAATCTATTTGTAAGGTTGTTCTATGATTTGTTGTAATATTTGATATTATATTATGTAATAATTCTTTATCGCTTAGAGATTCTAAATCATTGTTTGATAAATTACATAATGCTCTGCATACAACTTTTGCAAATTTAGCAAAATGTGCAGTAGATATTATAACTTGTGTTTTTGATGATTTTCCTTTCTGTTTTCTATATTGTGCAAATAAATATGCGTTGCTTGTGTGTGGATCTATTACATATCCTTTACTAAATGAATCTTTTATACCCTCTATACATTCAATATCGCTAAAATTTTTTGCTTCAAATAATTCTTGTATTTTCAATAGTTCATTTTTTTCTATGTTAAAATAATTATTTCTATCTAAAGATTCCATTAATTTTTTTGTTTTATCTGCACCAAAATATGCAAATAGCAATCTTTCTATATTTGAACTTTTTAAAATATCCATTGCTGGGGAATATGATAGCTTTAATTTTTTAGATCTAATATCATAAATACCTGTTGTAAAGAATTGCGTTAATATATCATTTGGGTTTGAAGCAATACAAATTTTTGCAATAGGTAGCCCTAATTTTTTTGCAAAGAATGCACCTAAGGAATTACCGAAATTACCACTAGGGACGATTACATCAAAACTATGTATATTTTGCTTATAAAGCTCTTTTGCTATAATAAAATAATATGCTATTTGAAATGCAATTCTTGCTATATTGACTGAATTTGCTACACTAATGTTATACCCATTAGCTTTTATAGAATCCCTAAAACTTTCATTTTTTAATAGTTCTTTTAGTGTGCTTTGTGCTAAGTCAAAATCTCCATTTATTCCAAATACTTTTAGATTGTCTGCACTTTGTGTTGTCATTTGCAATCGTTGCACTTGACTTGTTCCATTCTTTGGATATATGCAAATTGCTTTAATATTTTTAGAATTTGCAAATCCGCTCAAAGTTGCTGGTCCCGTATCTCCACTAGTAGCACTTAATATTAAATATTTTTTATTTTGTTCTCTAGCTATGGAATCTAATAACCTTGAAAATGGTTGTAATGCCATATCTTTGAAAGCGTAAGTTGGACCATGATATAGTTCAAGTGAATATAAGTTAGATTCTATTTTTACCAATGGTGCAATATCTTTTGATCGAAAATTATCATAACTTTGCAATGCAAATTCAAAAGCATTTGAATTTAAGTTTATACCTAATTGATTAAATATGCTTTTACATATATCAGCATATTTTAAAGTATAAAGTTTAGTAATATCTGTAAATGGAGTAATATCTGCAAATGTGTAAAGTCCGCCAAAGTTTGCATTTGGATCAAGCATAGCTTGTATAAAAGTTTTGTTTGTTACTTTGTTGCTTCTTGTTTGTGCTAAGAATATCTGTTTTGTTCCCATGTAAAACCTTTAAATAAAATTAATTATATCAAAAAATGCAATATGATATAAAAAGAAATTGATTAAAAATATTAGACTTTATTATATTTGTGTAATAGTTAGAAATAAATTTTAGTTATATAAAGATAATTTATTTATAAAGCTTTATATTTTTTATTTCACTTCTTTAATCAATAAAGAATAAGCTTCTGAGATTTTTCTAAGATATTGCCCGCCATTGTCATTATATGGTTTTGAAAGATTTTTGGGATCTAATACATTTTGCCTTTTTTCTTCAAATATTTTGTCATACTTAGAAATAAGCTCTTCTTTTGTAAAGTTAGGTTGTAAATCTAGTAGTTTTAGTGCTTCTTCTTTGCTAATTTCTTCATATTGCTCGTTAATTGCTTTAAAATTATCATATAGATAGTTGAAATCGTCATTTTCAATTTCCAGTATTGCTGCTACACTAATAATTGATTCTTCTTCTAGTTTAGAAAAATTACCATCTGCATATGACAATGCAAACATAAATTCTATAATTTTTAATCTCTTTTTATATTGTGCAATAGTTTCTTCTCGAAATAATTCTGCTAATTTTTCTATATCTTCATGTTCTGATTCTTTATATATTTCTAAAAACAATTCTTTTGGTTGATCAGAATCTTTTGATATATCTTCTATTATACCATTTGCAAGTTTTTCTTCTAAAATACAACTTTTGTTATCAACAAAACTAAGCTTACCTAAAATTCTAACAATAATCCCATATTCTGTTGCTTTTAATTTTTCTTTTGGTGTTAATATGGGTTTAACTTCTATAAATTCTTGTTGATTTTGAACTTGCAAAACATCTTTATCATTTGGCATTATTGGATTGCTAAGATATACTTGAAATGTTTTGTATAGATAAAAAATTATCCCTGCGGCTATTAAAAATAAAATTAATTCCATTATATTCCTTTTTTGTGATTTAGAGTTTTAACTTCTTTTTTAGCTCTTGTTTTCTAATTTCTTCTGCTTCTAACGCTTGTTTTTTTAGCAATTTTTTTTCTTCATTTTGTCGTTCTGCTATAATTCTTTTTCTTTCTCTTGCTTCTTGTATTTTACTTCTATATTCATCTCTTTCTTTTGGATCTTGATAACTTATTGGTTTTACAAAAGAAGCAAGTAGTATAAAAGCTGCTAATATACCGGCTATTGGGGCTTGGTCAACTCCATTTAAATGATACCATGCCATACCAACAAAACAAGCAAAAAAGATCTTTAAAAGAGCAACCATAAAGTAAATCTCCTTATGTTTATTTAAGATGCTATACAATCATTTTCTATAAAGTTTGGTTTGATATTATGAAATTCAAACCCAGCTTTATTTGACTTACCAAAACATATTAGCAATATTTGTGCCATATTTAAACTAGCAATCTTAAGTGGATCCCTATTTGAATATTTTATACATAAATTTTGATTTTTATCAAACATATTAAAAGTAGAATTACTAAATACACATAAAAAATCAACACCTAGATCAATACCAGCAAACAAAATATCTCCACTTTTTTTATAAGATTGTTCCATATTTATATATTCTAAATGTGTAAATGAATGCTTACTTTCTTGTATTTCAAGATATTTAAGTCCTAATATTTCAAATACATTTTTTAATCTTTTGTATTCATCATTATTGTCGCAATCAAAATGTCTTCCACCATAGAAAACACAAGTTGAAAAACCAGTATTTTTTGTATTTCTAGGTGAAATTGATGGCATAATTTGTTTATGTAAAGTATCTCTAAAACTCATTTTAATACCATTTTTTATTTTATCTATATGATTATTTAATATAAAAGGAAAATAAGCTACATGTTCATGTAAATCTTCTATATTTATATTTATATTGTTGCTATTTAGCTCATTTTTTAAAAAATCCTTTAATATTGTATTGTTTTTTAAAATATTTATTGTAAAAGCTAAGTTAGCATAAGAATCTTCTTCTACTGCA
>JARIAP010000072.1 GCA_029257755.1 Helicobacter sp. | reverse complement strand
GATATTATGGTATAAATCTAGTTTTACCTGTGTGTTTAGAATCTATTTGTTTTATATGGTGTGTGAATATAAAGTGTATTGTAAAGTCAATTGTTGTATTAATTTTATGTTATGAATTAGATTTTATATTAAGGCTTGAGGGTTAAATATAAAATATAATTTTATTCATTTGGAATTATGTAGTAGGTGTTAGGCTTAACTACAATAAAAATACTATTATTTTTTTATAAGTTTTATTTTATTTTTCTATTTTATTTCTTTCTAAACATTTTAAAAGCCTATCAGCACTACGATTTATTTTTGGTAATAATAACACTTTGCATACATTGAGTTCAATTTTTTCATCAATTTGATGAGTATTTAAATAATGTTGAATCGAATAAGATAATATCGTTTTAGCGAAAAAATTTTTATCTTTTTCATATTGCTTAACCATCATTTCTAATTTATGTAAATGACTCTCTTTAAACCCTTGTCTTATTGATGTTAAAAACAAAATAATCTCTCTTGAAGGTTGCTTATGATTTTCCACAATGTATTCCAAACTATCAATAATATTTTCAGCATATATAAGAAATGAAGCATGGTTAATAAATCCAATACTACCTCCAACGCTTATGGCTTCAATAAGCTTTTTAATAAATTTTTTAGCTTGTTTGTCTGTAATTTTTTTACTCCTATTTGTTTTAAAAAATTCTTTTAAAGTTTGAGTAATATATTTTTCAAAATCTTTATCTTTACATATCTCAAACAATACATAATTGTTTTTTAATCGTAGCTCTATAATAGAATTTACGATTTCTTTCACTTTGTTTTTTTCAAAAGAGCCGGATCTATTTTTCAAAATTTGCCCTAATACCTCCGAGAATTTCATTCCTCTATACAATTCATTATTTATATTATCATTACTATCTTCATAATCTTCCAACTCTTCATTAATTTCATCTTGCAAACTTCTTTCATCTAATCTATTTTTTTCAATGCTTTCTGTGTTCATAATTATTTTTGGCATATCTAATTGATCAACAAAATTATGTGTTTCATCTTTTAGATATGTAGCTTCATTAATTTCATCAAAAATCATCATACAACGCAAAATAATCTCATCAATAAGTTCCATATTCTTAGAATGATGAATAATAAAAACTATTATATACATATTGATTTTTTGGTGTATATTTTCACAAAAATATTCTATATCTTCTTTTGTGATTTTTTCTGACAAAACTTTTCCCAAAAAATAATAATATATAAACTCTTGATCAAATTTTATACTTTTATCATCTTTAATACGAAGCATGGGATAATCACCATTTTCTAATCTTTTTATTAACCCATCATCAATAAAAAACTTCTTGGCATATTTATCTTTAAAAGTATTGTATTGTTTTTTTGTATATTCTTTTTTTGTTTTGAATATATCAAAAGATAATTCTGATAAAAAATTTAACATGGCATCTATTTTGCCACCATCATCAATATTAATACCATTTTTTGCAAAATAATTCAAAATTAAAGTATAGTAACAGTATCCATAACTTGTTATTTGCATATCGGTTTTCATTTCTAGAGTTTGTAAAATAAGTAAAATATTTGTGGGGTATGGAGATAAAATAAATTGAGATGAAATAATATTATTAATTTTTTCTTCAAAAATATCAACCTTATTATAAAAATCTAAGTCAATATTTTCATCTTTTAATGTAAGCCATTTTTTAACAATTGTCTCTCGCTGTTGACTATTAAATGGTCTAAGCTGAAATTTTTTAAAATTACTAAATTCTGGAAAATCTCTGAAAAATGCAAGATATTCATCTTCTTCAATGGTAATTATAATTTTATTACAATTTAAATTTTCTCGTAAATAATGAATAAATTTATCATTAACAGAATGCGTATAATCATCAATTAAAACATAGACAGGCAAACCATTCCAAACATTAAAATCACCATTGTATTGTTCTTTAAAACATTTTTTTAGATCTTCTTCAAAGTATTTTGTTTTAACTATATATTTACTATATATATAAAGTGGATATATTTCTTTTTTTAATAACAACAAATATATGTATTTTAATAAAGATGTTTTACCAGAGTAACATGGAGCAATAAATAAAATTTTTTCATTATTTTCTTGAAAAATATATTCAATTCTAAAGGTTTTATTTTCTCTTTCAAGTTTTTTGATATTTGGCATAACAAAAGTTTCGCTTAATGTAATTCTTGTTTTATTTTGATGTAAGAAATCTATTTTCTCAAAATTATTTTTAAAACTTTCTTTAAGTTGAATTATTTTTAATTCACTTTCTATTTTATTGCGAAATTCTGTTGCTATAAATGAGTATGCTTCACTTTTGTCTGTCTGTATGTTTATTTATAGGGCAACCATCATTTGGCAATACTTTTATTTCGCGTAACTTATTATTATTTTTCCAATCACAACTTTCAAGAATAACAGGAAAAGCTTTGTTGGTGTTTAATGCGATATCTAATTCTTTTTCACAAGAATTTGAGGCAAGATAACTTGCACTTAGCAATAATATAATCAAATCAGATTCCTCAATGTTTTCCATGATCTTCTTGTTTATATTTTCTCCACTATTAATATTTTTATCTACAAATTCTTCAATATTATAATCTTTGATGGCAGGTTTCAAATATTTTTGTAATTCTTGGAGATATTCTTTATCTTTATGTGAGTAACTATAGAATATTTTTTTAATCATTGTTTTTTCTTTCCTATTTTAGATTAATGCTTGTTTATAAAGTATTAGTGCATTATAATGTATTAATACTTATTAATTGCTTAGCTATATGTGAGTTTATTTAGTGTGGTTTTTATGCAAAATTGATTTAGACTATTTATATTATGATAATGTGCTAGTTTATTTTAGATTCTATATTAAAGCTATATGTAAGATTAGAATTAGAATCTACATTATTTTATTGTTTATTTATCTAGCTTGGGATTATGGAGTTTTTCCTTGCGGTTTTTATAAATGAGAAAAGCATAATTGCAAATAATATCGTATATATACCACCTATTGTTGATAGTGGGTCAAGAAATATTCTTTTATCTGTAAAAATACTAATTGTTGGTATAATGTATTTTGGTAAGTATATAAGTAAAGCTAAGTCTAAAATATAACTTATAATGATAACACATTTTCTTATTGTGCTAAACAATATACTAATAAAAAATATACCTATAAACAATATAAATAAAATAAAATTACATATTATTAGTAATGTGTAGTTGTTAGATAAATTTTTAATAATCATATTATAATGTGCTATTAAGGCATTAAAATATAATGAAATATAATCTAAACAATAGTAGTTAAAGCCCAATATAACAATTATGTTTAAAAAAGCAAAAATACCAATTACAATAAGCAGTGAATGCAATGATTTTAATAAATCTGTATGATGATCTGAAGTAATGCGATAGAAAAATAATTGTATTTTATCAATAAAATCTTTTGAAAATAGTTGTGGCTTTTTAGAATCTAGCTCTATCTCTTTACAATAAAGCTCGTATTTGTGGTAAATATTAGCATCAATAGTGTTTAAATGTTTTGATAGACTTGCTTTGATTGAAGAAAACATTTTTCTTTGTTTTAGAAAATCACTAATGTGTTGTTTTTGAAAATCAAAGTCTGATACGAGATTTACATCAAAATAACATTGATTAAAAGAAACATCTTTTTTCAGTTCAGGTACAAAAATAAAATTTTTTTGAAATAAATTTTCGATGAACTTTAAATTTCCATCAAAAATAGACTTTTTGAAATATACTCCCCCTTCAAAATAAACCTGATGAAAAGTTGTATCCCCATAAAATTTAGCCTTATCAAAAAAAACACGATCAACAAATAAAACATTATTAATATTAACTTGTTTAAGACAAACCTCTCTTAAATCAACTATTTTATGTGTGATTAAATTAATTAAACTTAAATTGTTAAATTTGGTTTGGAAGCAATTTATTTCTTCATATAGAATGGATTCTTTGAAAATAATTTCTTTTTCAAAAGTTAAAAAAGCAAGATTAATGGAGCTATAAAAAGAGCATTTTATAAAACTATATTGATTCTCAACCATTTTATATCTAAAATCATAAGAGACAGATTGATTAAAACAACAAGAAACAAAGTCGATAATTGATCGAGAGCCATCATTGATAATCAATTCACAATCAAAAGTGCAGGTATCAAAAGTAATGTCGATATCTTGTAAAGAGTTGATATTAAATTTTGAAATTTTTTGTTTATGGATCATGGGCATATTGTTTTCGTGTTTAATAATAATCTCAATTGCTGAAGTTTCCAATCCAAGAGCTTTTATGATTTGTTGTTTATTTTGTTCAATGATCATATTTTACCTTAAATAATTATTATTTGTGTAAGTGTATTGTAAGAAAGTTTTTTAAATAACAAAGCTTCGTTATGGATAGAATCAAAATATGTTGCAATTCTCTAAAACTTTTAATTTCCATTTTTTCTATTATTCTAAAAAGTCTTTAAGTTTTGTATCATTGTGTCTTTGATATGCAAAAAATATTCTCATGGTAAATAAATATAGTTTTGGACTCTACTTTAAGAATTTGTATAATAGGGTTAAGCAGTCAATATCATGTTGGATAGATTCTTGGATTTGTTTTATATTATCAATAGAGATATAATTGCCACATTATTTAACTCTATAAATATTATTAACATTATTTTTAATTTTAAAAATTTGTCTTGATAAACAAAGATTATACCAATATTTTAAAAGGAATAAAAGTAGCGAAAAACCATCTTGGGATTATGGAATTTTTCCTTGCGGTTTTTTGGAGTGAGAAGCTAAAAATAATTATCGCTTTAGATAAAAGCTTTATTTAGTTTTTATTTTATAAATAAAAAAGGGGAGAAAAGCCTTAGCCTCTCTCCCCGCTAAATC
>JARIAP010000048.1 GCA_029257755.1 Helicobacter sp. | reverse complement strand
GCATATGCACTTCATCTATTATAAATACTTTAAATCTACCCATAGTTGGTTTATATTTAGTTTGTTCTATAATATCCCTTATATCATCTATTTTTCTGTTGCTTGCACCATCAAGCTCTATAATATCAATATGAGATCCTTTCAATGCTGCTTTGCAATTAGGGCAATTTCCGCATGGACTAGATGTAATTCCATTTTGACATTGCAAACACCTAGCAAGAATCCTAGCAGAAGAAGTCTTACCGCTTCCTCTAAGTCCGCTAAAAAGATAAGCATTTGCAATTTTTTTGCTATCTAATGCAAGACATAATGTTTTTGCAACGCTATCTTGTCCTATTAATTCAGCAAAAGTTTTTGGGCGATATTTTAATGCTAGATTTATAGATTCTATGTTTGTTTGTTGCATATTATTTAAATCTTTATTTGTATTATCTGTTTCAATATTGTAATTTTGTTTTATTAATGTTTGTGGTATTTTATTGTCAATTGAATTGTTTTCTTCATTCATTTTTATATTAAAAATATTTTTTTGTTCAATAAATATATGTTCTATGTCAATTTGATTTGTAGGTATAGCGTTTATATCCCATGGAGGATTATCTTTATCATTCATTTTTATCCTTTATATTTTAGTTAAACATTTATATAAAGTAAAATTATAAAACATATTTTTTTAAAATTATGCTAAAAAATAAAAATCTTTTATAAAGTTAATTAATTTTAAATATAATAAAGCTCATAAATAAAAAGGAATTAAATTTGCTTTTTTGATATATATTGTTTATTGAGTATTTGGAGTAACTCATGATAGTTAGCAAATATTGTGCTAGTGGTAATGATTTTTTAATATTTCATAGTTTTAGAGAGGAAAATAGGGCAGAAATTGCAATAGAATTATGCAATAGATTCTATGGTATAGGTGCTGATGGGTTAGTTGTGTTATTGCCATATACGCAACAAAAAGATAATTTAGCATATAAATGGGAGTTTTATAATTCTGATGGAAGTATAGCAGATATGTGCGGTAATGCTAGTCGTGCAGTTAGTTTATATGCATTTCATAATAATTTAGCAGCTAGAAAACATAGTTTTTTAAGTGGTGCTGGTATAATAAGCACATATATACAAGAACAAATAGATTCTAAAAAAAGTTTTGTGCAAAGTAACATGGGAAATTATATAATAGATGGTAATGTGGTTGAAAATAGAAATGGAAAAGTATATGAGTTTGAACATATTACAATGAGAATACCGCACTTAATATATTGTGCTAACTCGATGAAAGAATATATATCACTTGGAAATGATCTGGATTTTTTGTCTTATATAAGACATAAGCATAATGCAAATGTAAATATTGCTTTTAAAGAAAACAATATAATTCATTACATGACTTTTGAGCGCGGAGTAGAAGGAATAACTCAGGCATGTGGTACAGGTGCTGGTGCTGTATATGTAAGTTTTGGTAACTTTGATAAAGAATATATATTAGTTCCACCTAGTAAAGAAAAGCTTCGTGTATCTTGTGTTGATAATGAAATATATTTTTCTGGAATTGTAACAAAAATATGTGATTGCTATATCTAAATATAAAGGAATAATATGAGATTTAATATTGTGTGTTTTGTGTTGATTGGTTGTATTTGTGTGCTTAATGCAGTAAGTAATGATTCCAATAAAATAGACAATAAGGATAAATTAGAATCTAAAAGCAGTCAAAACAAAGTGGAAATACAAGGAGATACACTTGTAATTACAAATTCTTTATGTAATTCAAAGTCGCATAAATCTTTACTTTCGTCATTGAATGCAAAAGATTCTAAAAATATCTCATCAAAACAAGAATGTGAAGATAATCATTAATTAATATGTATTTGTAACTATATATTTTAATATAACATATAACTTCATTTCTAAAAGTCTTTCTATTTTCATGCGTTATATTTATAGCAATAATACTCGCAAAAGAATTTTCATTAAAAGATATAAGTAATTATTATATAAATTTTAAAAATAATATTGTAAGTATATTTAGTTTTATTTAGTTTTATTTAGTTTTATTTAGAATCTTTATTTTTATCAAAATCTTTTATATATAATCCTTTATCATCATATTCAATATTATATTTATTGCCTGTTTGCATATCAATTAAATAGCATTGTTCCATAGTTTCTGTTATAGCTCTTTGAGGTGGAACTTGTTTTAAATGTAAAATAACATCATCATAATCTCTACATAAATCTGGAAATCCAAATAACATAAGTTTATATTTAAACATAATTATCTCCATTAATTACTCATTTATTTCAATGAGATTCTATCTCAAAATATTTTTTGATATAATATTTTATATTTAAATATTTATAAAGAAATCTTTCAATGTTTAAAAAAGTTGCATTTTTATTATATGTCCTTATATTACTTATTAACTTTAAATTACATGCAGCAAGACCATTTAATACAGATGATGCAAGAATTGTAGAAAAGAATCATTGTCAATTAGAAACATGGAATGAAATACATTTAAATGGTAATAGTGAAATATGGGCATTACCTAGTTGTAATCTTATATGGAATACAGAAATTACACTTGGTGGTATGATAGGGTTACAATCAAATTCTATTCAATTTCAATTCAAAAAGCTTTTTGTTGATGCAGATAAAAAGAATTGGGGAATTGGTATATCAATAGGAAATATACATAATTATTTAATAGGGGCTAATAATGCAAATGAGATATATGTATATATACCTGCTACTTTTCTATTCTTAGATTCTAAATTAGGTATCCATGTTAATATTGGATATAACCTACAAAGTTTTAAAGAAAATATATATACTTTAGGTTTAGGAATAGAAACACAAATAACACAAAGATTTTATTTTATAAGTGAGATATATAATAGTAGATTTGAACCTATAATGTATCAAATAGGTTTTAGAACATGGTTAATTAAAGATATATTGCAAATTGATACTACTTATGGAAATGACTTTAATGGCAATGCTAGTTTTGTTAGTTTTGGTTTTAGGGTTTTACCTTTAATGTCTTTGGGTAAAAAATTATAAAATCTTTAATATTTTATTATTTATAAATAAATGCTTTGTATGATACAATATTAGTTTATAAAATATAAAAAGGTAGCATATGGATTCCTATGAATACGGAGAACTTCTTAAAACATTACAAAACAAGTGTGATAATATAGAAAAGATTTTAAATCCTAGAGAAATAAGAAATAAATTATATCGATTTCAATCTATGGAGAATGAAGAAGGTTTCTGGAATGATGCAAAAAAAGCTGGTGAAATATCAAAAGAGAAACGCAAATGTGAGAAAATATTACAAACATTTGATCAAACAAAACAAGAGTTAAATGATTCAATAGAGTTATATAATATAGCTTTAGGAGATTCTGACACAGAAACATTAGAATTGCTTTTTA
This sequence comes from Helicobacter sp., assembly GCA_029257755.1. Lineage (GTDB taxonomy): Bacteria > Campylobacterota > Campylobacteria > Campylobacterales > Helicobacteraceae > Helicobacter_A. Next base: position 2,286 of record JARIAP010000048.1, on the reverse strand, counting down.
TGCAATCACAAGATTTACAATCTCATATACAAAAAGTTGAAATAGAAGTTATGTTAAGCGGAGAAAATGATAATTCTAATGCAATAATTACAATACAGCCCGGTGCTGGTGGCACAGAATCTCAAGATTGGGCTAGCATGTTATATCGTATGTATTTGCGTTGGAGTGAAAGAAAGGGATTTAGGGTTGATTTGCTTGATTATCAAGATGGTGAAGAAGCTGGAATTAAAGGGGTTGCATTCATTGTAAAAGGAGAAAACGCATATGGTTATGCTAAAAGTGAAAATGGAGTGCATAGGCTAGTTAGAATCTCGCCTTTTGATTCTAATGCTAAAAGACATACGAGTTTTGCTAGTGTGCAAGTAAGCCCAGAGCTTGATGATGATATAAATATAGAAATTGAAGAAAAAGATATAAGAATTGATACTTATCGTGCAAGTGGTGCGGGAGGGCAACATGTGAATAAAACAGAATCAGCTATTAGAATTACACATTTTCCCACAGGTATAGTAGTGCAATGTCAAAATGATAGAAGCCAACATAAAAACAAAGCTACTGCTATGAAAATGCTTAAATCTAAATTATATGAATTAGAATTACAAAAAACTCAAGAAGGTAATACGCAAGAAAAAAGTGAAATTGGTTGGGGGTATCAAATCCGCTCATATGTTCTTGCTCCATATCAACAAGTTAAGGATTTAAGAAGCAACTATACTACAAGTGATACAAGTGGTGTGCTTGATGGTGATATTGATAATATTATAGAATCTGTTCTTGTAAGCTCAAATAGTCAAAACATTTAATACTTTAAGGATATATATGAAAAATAAAAATACAAATTCACAAAATAGTAGAAAAAAAATATATAAACATGATATAAAAATACAACAATCAAATGCAACACATAAGAATAAAATAGCTAATGGAGAAAAAGCTTATAAACTTCTTGCTATGAAAAACAATATTTCTACAAATAAAGCAAAAGAATTAATAGATAATGGAATGGTTAGCATTAAAGGTAAAAGATTAAATATAGCACGAACTATATTACCAATTAATACACATTTTGATGTTATGCAGGATAAAAGTTATATAATTTTTGAAGATAAAGATATTTTAGCAATTGATAAAAGTATTGGTATTGAAAGTTATAGTCTTGAAAAAACTTATCAAAATTACAAACTCATTAATAGGCTTGACAAAGACACAAGCGGTATAATACTTATGTCAAAAAATGATTATTTTAGGCAAAAGGCTATAGATGAATTTAAACAAAAAAAGGTTCAAAAAGTGTATTTTGGGCTTGTTGAAGGAAAAATATATGATGAAATAATAATAGACAAAAAAATATCAACAACAAAAGATTCTAAAGCAAAAAGTCACATAAATAAAAATGGTTTAGAAGCTATAACAAAAGTTATACCAATACAAATTTTAGAACAAAAAACACTAGTAGAAATTCATATATTAACAGGTAGAACACATCAAATAAGAATTCATTTAACAAGTATAAAACATCCAATATTAGGCGATACAATATATAATAAAGAAAGCAAGATTAAAGCAAAAAGGCTTATGTTGCATTGCTATAAAACCTCTATATTAAACTATACATTTCAAAGTAAATCAACAATACATGAAATATTTGATATACATAATTAGGCTATATCTAATATTAAAATTAATCTAATGATATAAATTTTATAAAATGCTTTATCTAATCTTTAAGTGATATTTTGCTATAATATGAATAAAGGATTTATATGTCAAAAATTTCTATTTTATGTCCTAGTTTTAATCATGAAAAATATGTAGCTTATTTTTTACAAAGTGTTTTAGAGCAAACTTTTCAAGATTTTGAATTAATAATCGTTGATGATTGCTCAAGTGATAACAATATAAATGAAATAATGAAATTTAAAGATAATAGAATCAAATTAATTAAGAATGAATTTAACAAAGGAATTAATGAAACAATTAATATAGCTTTTAGAAATTCAAATGCTTCAATTCTTGTTTTTTGTGCTAGTGATGATATGATAGAAAAGAATGCACTAGAAACAATTTATAATATACATTGTGAAAACGATATTGTTGCATTATATTGCGATGCAACGCATATTGATGAAAACAATGGAATAAGGCAGGATATAACAAGAGTTCATAATTTTTTTGAAGATAAAAAAAATTTTTCAAGATATGATTTTTTACATAAGGCTTTTTTTGATGAAAACATATTGCTTTCTCCATGCATGAGTGTAAAAAGAAATTATTTCAATAAAATAT
>JARIAP010000025.1 GCA_029257755.1 Helicobacter sp. | reverse complement strand
AGCACTTGAATCTACTTTACCTGAAGCTGCAAAACCAACCATATTATATCCACCATCAACACCTACAAATACCTTTGCTGATGCTAAAGATACACTTAAAAGTCCTAATGCTAAAAACTTTTTCATAATTTTCTCCTAATATTATTTATGATTCAATAAACCATAAATAATATAAAGCAAAAAATATACCTTTAATAAAAAATACTTATTATTTTAAAACTTTAAATCCATAAAAATTTTTGGCATTTTTTGTTTAAAAGTGTTATTTTTTATTCTTTTGTTAAGTTTTTCAACCATATCATATGGATATTGTTTAAGTAAATTTATATTTCCATCACATGATGTATAAGATTCTAAAAATTTATCAATTTGTGTATAACTATACCCTAAATCTTTTTCATCGCTTTGTCCCTCATATAAATCTGCACTTGGGGTCTTATTTATTAATTTATTTGGTATATTTAAAATTCTTGCTAATTCATATATTTGTGTTTTATATAAATTTCCTATAGGGTTAATAGCAGATGATAAATCGCCAAATATCGTGCCATAACCAAGCATTATTTCTGATCTATTGCTAGTGCCAATTACAAGTCTTTGTTCTTTTTGTGATATATGATACAATGTAATCATACGCATTCTAGCACAAAAATTTCCAAATTCAATATTAGTGTAGTTATTATATAATTTACAAAAAATTTTATCAAATTCTTTTATAGGTAGTATCTCATAATTTATATTGAATTTATTACATAGTAATATAGAATCTTCTATACTTGCAGTAGATGAATTTGTTGATGGCATAAGTAATGCTTTAATGCTATTTTTATTATCAAAAGCTTGATTGCATAATACTGCTACTACACTGCTATCTATACCACCACTAAGTCCAAATACAACTTTATTAAACCCTCTGTTTAACACTTCCACTCTTAAAAATGATATTATAGATTCTATTGTTGCTTGTGTAACTTTTTGCATATATATCCTTATTTGTATAAAGTGAATTATTTACAATTTTAGCAATTTTTTCTCATTATATACCTTTGTATAATATTTTTTTAAGTGTTTTTTTACTACAATCTTAAAGTTTTTTGCATGTTTTCGTGTAAAGATTTATGTAATTTTGTCAATTGTATTTTTTTGAAGGAGATAATATGGCTGATGTGAAAAGGCGAGATTTTCTTGGTATGGCATTAGGTGGTGTAGCCGGTGTTGGTGCTATAGCTTCGCTTATTGCTATGAAGAAAACTTGGGATCCACTTCCTAGCGTTGTTTCTGCTGGTTTTACCACGGTTGATGTTAGTGGTATGCAAGAAGGTGAATTAAAAGATACCCAATGGCGTGGAAAACCTGTATACATTATGAAAAAGAAAACAGGAGAAAAAATACTTCCTGCAAGAGATTTTAAGCTCGGTGATGCATATTATAGTGTTGGAATTCAAATTTGCACACATCTTGGTTGTATCCCTAATTGGAAATCAAATGAAGGTTATTTTCATTGTCCATGTCATGGTGGTGAATTTACTTCAAGTGGTGTAAATATAGCAGGGACTCCTCCTCCTCGTCCATTTGATATACCACCATTTGCTATAAAAGGTGATTCTATATTAGTTCTTGGTGAAACAAGTCAAGAATACGAAGCTATGTTAGCAGCAGCTACAAAAGCATAAGGAGGAAAAATGGCACATATAAAAGAGTCAAAAAATATTAGTGAATGGCTTGATCAAAGATTAGCTACAAAAAAACTTATTGAAGTTATGATGACTAAATATTGGATTCCAAAAAATATAAATTGGCTATGGGCTATGGGAGTTGTTTTAACAACTTTATTTGGTCTACTTGTTGTTAGTGGTATTTTTTTATTAATGTATTATAAACCTGATGCAAATCTTGCCTATGATTCTGTAAATTATACAATAATGCAAGAAGTTGCATTTGGTTGGTTATGGCGACATATACATGCTGTTGCTGCTAGTATGGTATTTGTAATAATTTATATCCATATGTTTGTTGCAATATATTATGGTTCTTATAAAAATGGTAGAGAAATGATTTGGATTAGTGGTATGATTTTATTTGTTACATTCTCTGCTGAAGCATTTAGTGGTTATATGTTGCCTTGGGGGCAAATGAGTTATTGGGCTGCTGCTGTTATTACAAACCTTTTTGGTGGTATTCCATTAATTGGTAGTGATGTTGTTGAATGGGTTAGAGGAAATTATGTTGTGGCTGATTCTACGCTTACAAGATTTTTTATGTTGCATGTATTTTTATTGCCTGTTGTTATTTTAGCATTAATTGCTATGCACTTTTATTCTCTTAGAATGCCACATGTTAATAATCAAGAAGGCGAAGAAATAGATTTTGAGGCTGAAGCTAAAAAATATATGGAAGGAAATAAGAAAGAGGCAAAAGTTATTAGATTTTGGCCTGATTTTTTATGTAAAGATATTTTTATTATATCGCTTTTTATGATATTATTTTTTGCTTTAGCTTGTTATCATTTTGATTTTGCTATGGATCCTATAAATTTTGAAAGGGCTAATTCTCTTGCTACTCCAGCACATATTTATCCTGAATGGTATTTTTTATGGAGTTATGAAGTTTTAAGAGGTATATTCTTTAGTGCTAATCTTGGTTTAGTATTCTTTGGAGTAGCACAAGTTATATTTTTTGTTTTGCCTTGGCTTGATAGAAGTAAAGTAGTAAAACCAGCACATAAAAGACATGGTTTTTTAATATTTTATATATTATTAATTATTGATTTAATTGTGCTTACTGTTTATGGTAAATTACCTCCTGATGGAAGTGCAAAATATGTTGGCTTAGCAGCTTCACTTGGATTTCTTATTTTATTATTCATTGTGTTGCCTCTAGTTACTATTGCTGAAAATAAAAAAGGTGGTGAATAATGAGAGAATTTAAGATTTTTGTAATAGTTGCTTTTATTATAGGTGTTATTTATTATGGTGTAGAGCCATTAGCACATCATGCTATGCATCCAGAGACTGCAGAAAGTGATTATGAATTTAGAGATTTAGATAAATTTGGTAAGTTTGATTTTAGTAATGCAGATATAGATTTAGGTAAAGAAGCATTTGTTGCTAATTGTACATCTTGTCATACACTTAATTCACAAGCAGAGCCAGATTTTCATATGAGAAATCCAAAGACTATTCAACCAGCAGGAAATGGTGGAGTTGTTCCTCCGGATTTATCAAATTCAGGTTTAATTTTTGATTCTAATTTCTTAGCACATTTTATTAAAGATCCAGTTAGAGCAGTATCCCTTGAAGCTAAATTTGCAGTATCTTGTGATGGTTTAGATGAAGAACAAACACAAATTTGTGAATTAAGAAATGAAGGTAAAGAATCATATCCTATGAATGCCTTTAATGGTATTATGACTGATGAAGATATAGTAAATGTTGTTGCTTTTTTAAAAAGCATAGCGCCAAACCATATTAATGATAAGGAAGTATTTTTAGAAGCTTGTAATAGATGTCATGCTATAGATTATGATAAAGGACAATATGATTCTAAATTTTACGCAGAATCTAATCATATAGCACATAGTATGTTAGAGCGTATAGAAAAAGATGGTGAAGAAATTTTTTTAAATTCTCTTAATGATGAAGATAAAAGATTTATAGATGAGGCATTAGCAATTGCAAAGGTTAATGAAAAATCACAATTAACAGAAGATGAATTAAATGATAAAAATGATTCTATCTCTCAAAAAACTATTGAAGATTATGGTGTTACTACTATATTACAACAGGTTTTAAAAGAGTCTAAATTTGGTGTAGGTATACATGCTATAACAGATAAAGAACAAATTAAGGGATATTTAGGTAATTATGCACCAGATTTATCTATGATGATTAGGGCTAAGGGGGCTCATGAATTAGCAGCATTTATTAATAATCCTCAAAAAGTGCCATTAATAGATATACAAAAATCAATTATTAATGGATTATTGCAAGAAAAGCGAAAGCTTGATAAAAATAAATTTTTAGAGGATAATCCAAATGTAAGTGATGGAGAAAAAGAGAAAGAATTTGAACAAATAGATTTAAGAGATGCACAATATTATAAAATTTCTTTACCAGATAATAACCTAAGAAGTAAATGGCAAAAAGATAATGATTATACAAATATAGCAAAAGATTTAGGTTTTATGCCATTTGGTAAATCTATGCCAAGAGTGGGATTAACAAAAAATGCAGAAGAACAAGTTATAAATTATCTTGAAACAATTGGCGATAGTAATAAAACTCAAAGAGATTCTTTAGGTTTATGGATTATAGGTTTCTTTGTTTTATTATCTATTCTTGCATATATGTGGAAAAGTAAGATTTGGAGAGACTTGCATTAATTAAATAAAATTAATGATAGTCTATAAAGGCTATTATTAATCTTTAAATATTAAGTTTATTTTATATATAGTATATATAAAATATTATTTAATAATGTATTAATAAATTTTAATATTTTTATAAATTTATTTTTAAATAAATAGAACTTTATTATATATGATATAGAAATAAGTAGTTTTATTATTTTAATATAATTACATAATTTTTATTCTTACTCCTCTTGTTTTGGATATTGAGGGTTGGTAATATTAAAATAGTTGTTGATTTCACCTGCTGGATCTGAAATATACATAAGTTCATGGGGTTTTTTGCCTTTTTGATATAAATAATATT
>JARIAP010000109.1 GCA_029257755.1 Helicobacter sp. | reverse complement strand
AAGTGGCTAAAACGGCTAGTCCTTGCGAATAACGATTTAGTCTATTATAGCATAAAAAGATTTAATAAGTGGCTAAAACTCATATTTTTCTTTATACATTTCATCTTGATTATAGCATTAAAATATTTAATAAGTGGCTAAAACTCTGCCTCTGCTCTCAATAATTAATAATTTATTATAGCATAAAAAGATTTAATAAGTGGCTAAAACCAGAGAGTCTGAAAAAAATATTTCTCATGAATTATAGCATAAAAAGATTTAATAAGTGGCTAAAACTATTCATTTAGTAGACCCTGACTCAGTCCGAATTATAGCATAAAAAGATTTAATAAGTGGCTAAAACTTTGTTATTTTTAATCTAATATAAATTTATTTAAAATCATTTAATCATAATAATATAATATACAACTTAACTACATGGTGTTTTATTGTGTATATTATATTTGGATATAAATTTTATATTTTTAGAATCTAATTTCAAATCAAATTGATTATAATTATATAATTACAACAATAATAATTTAACCATAAACTTAAAAAAGGAGATTTATTGATTTATAAATATATGGATTCTAAAGCACAAGAATATTCACCATTTGACCCGACTAGGGCTATAAAAATATTCAATCTTTTAAAACCAAAATTAATATTAAATACATACAATATACATATTATAGGAACAAATGGTAAAGGTAGTACAGGTAGATTTATAGCACAAAGTATAAGAGAAAATAAAAATAGTGTATTACATTTTACTTCACCGCATATATTTGATTTTAGAGAAAGATTCTATAAAAATGATGATATTATATCCATTGATGAATTATTAAAAGCACATATATTCTTACAACAATTTGATTTTATACAAGAAGCAAGTTATTTTGAATATGCAACTTTTCTTGCATTAATATTAGGGCAATCATGTGATTTTTTAGTTATGGAGGCTGGTATTGGTGGCGAATATGATAGCACATCTGTAATTAATTATGATATAACTATTTTTACTAAAATTGGACTTGATCATAAAGAAATGCTTGGGGATAATATAGAGGATATTGCATTAACAAAAATTAAAGCAGCACAAGGAGAAATTTTCACTCATTTTCAAGAACAAAATGTATTAAGCTTAATAAACAACTTACAACAAATATGCACACAACAAACACAAAATTCAAATAAAAATTCTATAAAAAATATAAATTACTTAAAAATAGATGATATAGAAAACACATGTATTAAAGAATATGCAAATAAATATAATATACCATTATTTTTACAAGAAAATCTAGCATTAGCAAATATTGTTCTAAAATATATTGGAATAAATTTACTTAAATCAAAACTTGATATAAGAGGTAGGTTTGAAATTTTAAATAAAAACATTGTGATTGATGTTGGGCATAATGAAATGGCAGCATTAGCAACATTAAAAGAGACAAAACAATATTTTAATAACAAAGAATTTATATTAATTTATAATAGTTACAGAGAAAAAGAAGTAGAGAAAATTCTAAATATATTTGCAAATAATGTTAAAAAAATTATTATTTTTGTAATAGACAATCAAAGAATCTTTAATATTAGAGATATAAAAGAAATACTTGAAAATTTGCATATTCCATACGAATTTTTTAATCCAAATGGATTAAAACTTGACGAATTATCTAAAAATTTGATAAAATGCAAAAATTTTTTAGATTTACAAGATAATTATTTAGTGTTTGGTAGTTTTTCTCTTGTAGAGAATTTTTTGTTGTGGTTTAAAGGATGTTATGATAATGTATTGTAACTATATTATTTAAGAAGTGTGCATGAAATATAAAGATACAGAAAAATTGAAACAAATGCTTACTATTACCATAGTAGATGAGAATGGTTCTAAGCAATTTACAATAGCAAAGATTATGCAAAGGTTTATTGTATATATTGCATTATTTATGCTTGTAGCAATTGTTGGTGGATATTTTTTTATGTCTTCTTTCATTGAGCAATTAGATAATATCAATATAGCTAAGCAAGAAACTTATAGAGAATTTCAAAGCATATATGAACAAAATACATTTTTACAAGATGATATACAAAGCAAAACTCAAGAATTACAAGCAATGAGAGATAAAGTCAATGATTTAGAAAAAATGATAAATATTAGTTCTTTTGATAACAAAAAAAACAATATACAAGATATTGATTTACATAAACTAGCTTTAGCACAAAAAGCAACTATTTTGCAAATTATCCCAAATGGAAATCCACTAGAAATATTTGAAATGAAACAAAAAACAAAAAAGAATACCATAGATTATAACTTGATTGATACTCAATATCATGTGCTACAAAATGCGGGAAATATGGGATATGATTACTATACAAGTAAAAGTGAGCCAGTTATTGCTACTGCAGATGGCATAGTAGAATCAACTAGAGATGGAAATCAAAAATATGGATATGGAAATATTGTTAGAATCTCTCATGTATTAGGTTTTAGTAGTGCATATACAAACCTTTTTAAAATCAAAGTTCAAAAAGGGGAATTTGTAAGCAAAGGCGATATTATAGGATATACAACGCCTAGTCCGGGTAAAAACAATGTAAGTCTTTATTATGAAATTAGATTTTTAAGTGAAGGGTTAGATACATTATCATTTATTAATTGGGATACAGAAAACTTTAAATCTATATTTGATGCAGAAAAAAATACAAATATTGATTTAAAAAGTCTTATGTGGGCTCTTAATGATATTTTAAAACTTAATGATATGTCTTCTCATTTTGCTTTCAATGGTATAGAAAATTTAATAGAATCTGATTCTAAAAAACAAACAACAAAACAAGCATTAACCATATACGATTCGCATAAAACTCAAGGCGATAATTAATGAAAACAAGTAAGCGTCTTGTAATCATGATTACTGATATGCATGGTTCAAAATTTATTAATGTAGATATGGTGTTTAGACAGATTGGCACATATGCAATTGTGTTTCTATTGACATTAGGATTATTTACATATACTAGTATTGTTGTGATTAGAAAGGAAATAAAAAATACACAAGAAAAAAATAATTTTCTCATGGATCAATTTGCAAGTATGCAAAAACATAATGAAAAACTTAATTTAGCTATACAAGAAAAGAATGAAGAAATAGCATTAGTTGGAGATAGATTTGAAGATATAGAAAATGCGGTTGGCATAAAAAGCATGGGGCAAGAAATAGAATTGATAGACAATGATGAAATAAATATACTTGATAGAATGGATACAGCTTCAATAAATGCACTACAAAAGTCTTTTATAATGAAGTTTATACCAAATGGTAGTCCGCTTGATTTTGATTTTCGTGTTTCTGCTCCATATGGAAAACGCTATCACCCAATATTGCATATATACCATATACACACAGGAACTGATATGACTGCACCTATGAATACACCTGTTTATGCTACTGCAGATGGGGTTGTTGATTGGGCTAGCAATAGTGGTAATGGCGGTTATGGAAAACTTGTTAAAATATCTCACTCTTTTGGATTTAGAACTTATTACGCACATTTAAATGATATTAAAGTCCAAAGAGGGCAGTTTGTAAAAAAAGGGCAATTAGTCGCTCTCACTGGTTCTACTGGGACTAGCACAGGTCCCCATTTGCATTATGAAATAAGATTTTTAGGGCAACCAATTGATCCTATGAATTTTGTAAATTGGGATATGCAAAATTTTAATTTTATTTTTGAAAAAGAAAGGAGAATATCATGGCATTCTTTGCTACAGATAATAAACAATCTAATGGGAAGGAAACAGGAGCAGCAACAATCATTGCAGTAAATACAAAGTTTAAAGGTGAAATAAATACAGATTGCCATTTTCATACTGATGGAGAATTTGAAGGTGTAATACGCTCTAAAAACACGGTTATGGTTGGTAAAACAGGTGTTATAATGGGGGATATATTTGCTCAAAAACTAATTATTAGTGGGAAAGTTGTAGGTAATGTTGAAGCAAAAGCAATTGAAATACTTGCAAATGGAAGACTTGAAGGAACAATTACTTCTGATGAACTTGTGATTGAAAGAAAAGGCATGTTTTTAGGGCAATCAAAAAATAATGCAAAAGAGGTTAAATTAATACAAGATTCACAAAAAAGTATAGAAATGAAAAAATAATATTTTATTATTAAGCAGTCTATATGATTAATATTATATAAATTTTTATAATAATTTAAGTTGCTTGTTTTATTTTAATTAAAAACACAAACGACAATATAATATATGGAGTAAAAATGAGACATTACAAGATTACTGCTAAGGGAAAAGTTCAAGGTGTAGGCTTTAGAAATTTTACAAAAGAATATGCTGATTCTAAAGGATATAAAGGAAGTGTTGAGAATCTACCTAATGGAAATGTAGAAATATTTGTATCATTAGATGACTTAGGAGATTTTTTAGAATCATTGCAAAAAGGTAATGGTAGAATGAAAGCCACTTCATTTGAAATAGAACATTTAGATATATTAGAGTTTTCGAGTTTTGAGGTATTAAAATAAATGTATTCCCCATTGCATATGCTAGATATAGTATTATGCTTTTTGTTTATTTTTATATTAGTATATTATCTTGCAATAAATTTACAATGGTATAGCTATAGTTTTAATAGAATTATTACTAAACACCATAAAAAAATGTGGCATGTTTATTATTTTATAATTCCAATTACTGCTTATTTAATATTGCAAATATATAGTAATGGTATCTTGTTTGACTTGTATTTATGTTTAATAATTATACCCTTATTTATTATCTGGTATAAAAAGCTTGATAAAAAACTTGTATGGACAAATAGAATTAAAAGGCTTTTTGCAATCATAGCATTATGTATAATTACATGTGAATTTATTGCATATTTATCAAACTTAGATGACTTTATAAAAAAAATTTGTTTATTGTTATCTTTGTGTATTGCTTTTTTAATTTCTAATGTATGTGAAATAATGTTGTTTAAAATTTATGCTAAATCCGCAAAAAATAAAATAAAAAAATTATCTAATTTAAAAATAATAGCAATAACAGGAAGCTATGGTAAAACGAGTATAAAAAATTTTATTACTCAAATATTAGAAAAAGAATTTAATGTATATGCAACACCAAGAAGTGTAAATACATATAAAGGATTGGTAGCGGATATAAACACAAATTTAAATAATACACATAATATATATATTGCAGAAGCTGGAGCTAGAAATAAAGGTGATATTAAAGAAATATCTATGCTTTTACAACAACATTATGCAATTATAGGTAAAATAGGACAAGCACATATAGAATATTTTAAGGATATTAACAATACGATACAAACAAAATTTGAAATTTTATATTCAAATAGGCTAATTAGTGTTTTTATGCAAAAAGATAATAATATTCCATCTAATTTTCCAAAAAACTTTGAAGATAATTTGAAAAAGATATTAAAATATCCACCAAATATAAATATAATAGAATCTAATTTAGAAAAAACTATTTTTAGTATGGAATTAGATTCTGTATTGGTAAATTTTGAAACATCAATTTTAGGTAAATTTAATATTGATAATATATCTGTTGCAATTTTAATTGCAAAAAATATGGGAATGAATATACAAAAAATACAAAAAATTGTAAAACAACTTACACCAATACCGCATAGGTTACAAAAAATACAAACAAATAATAAAATTATATTAGATGATAGTTTTAATGGTAATTTAGAAGGAATGAGCGAAGCAATTAGATTGAGTTCTATTCATAATGGTAGAAAAATAATTGTAACACCCGGATTAGTAGAACATAATGAGGAAAGTAATATATCATTAGCAAAACAAATTGATAAAGTTTTTGATATTGCAATAATAACAGGTGAATTGAATGCGAATATACTAAATACGCATATAAATATGCCACAAAAGATAATATTAAAAAACAAAGCGGAATTAGAAAATATCCTTTTATCAATAGGGCAACAAAACGACTTAGTTTTATTTGCAAATGATGCACCAAGCTATATATAATTTATTGAAAACTAACACATAAATATCATATAAAATATACTATTAAAGTTTAAGTATTGAATTTACAAATAAGCTATTCTATTGCAATAATATAAATATAAATGATAAAATTTTTAATAATTATCATGGCATATAAAATATATTTATAAAGAGTTATTATTTAAAGTATTTATTATTAAAACTTAAATGAAACTAAACAAAAATTAAAAATCTTTGTTTAGTTAAACAATAATTAAAATATAAATTTATTATACTTATTAATAATCATGATTTTTAGATTTCAAGGCTTGTGCTTCTATCCTATATCTATTAAATATATCTCCGCTAAATAGATTAATAATGTTACCAGCTTTATGTTTATTTAATCTACTAATATCAAGGACAGATTCATTTGTTATTGTTTCTATAGCTTTTCCAAGATTAAATCCTTTTTTTGTCCTATTTACTATTGTTATATAAACACTTCTAATATTAGAATCAAGCATAGAAGAATCTCTTAAAGCAACAAAGAGGTTGTTTAAACTTTTTTTTGTTCTATCATCAATAGAATCATTGCCCCATACATATCCCATCATTCTTCCATATATATAACCTACACCAGAATTGTAAAGTGTTTTTGATACTTGACTATAACGAGTTGTATTATTATCTTCTAATTCATCATCATAATAAGGCATGTAATCAGCAAACATATATTCATAGATTTTTTGCGATAATTTTGGTTTTGTTATAGCTATATCAATACCATATAAATCAACATTAAAATCTTTGAAAATTTTACTTACTTCAAATTTCTCATTTTCACTCAAAGAACCTTTAATTTCTTTTGTTAATAGAGTTAAAACTATTGAACTTTTTTTCATTAACTCCATAGTGTTTAATTTTTCAAATAAAGGCGAATTAGCCTTTGCCCTTAGCCTAAACCAAATTGTATATAAATCTCCTCTAATACTACAAACAAGCTGTTCATTTATTTGATTTTTGTCATTATGAAGTTGTGTAAAATCAGAACATTCAAAATATTTTGGCAACAATTCTTTATATTCATAATTATTATTAACCTCTATATTGCTACTTGTTCTTTCTATAACTCTTGATTCTTTGTAATCTACTGTATATCGATAGTTTTGCAATGCAAGTCCATTATAACTGCTAATCTCATATCTATCAACCCTACATTCAGCACTACGATTGCCACCTACACACTCAAAATTGCTTGTATCACTAAACATTTCTTCAATTGATGCACGAATATAACTATCAGCACCTCCATTAGCATAAGCACATGATACCAAAATACCACTTAATGCAAAAACACGCAACAATGAAGATATTTTATTTTGCTTTTTGCAATTGATTGTATTGATGTTAGCCATAACATTATTTGCTACATCATCCTTAACTTTTTGCCTAATTAAATGTGCCATACTCTTAAGATTCAACATAACTTTCCTTTCTTTTATAGATTTAAGAATATTATCATTAAATTGTATAAAAAAATAACTTAATTCATTATAAAAAATAAAGTTTTTAATATAAAGTTTCATTGTTTTATGTGTATTTTTCATTGATTAAATATAAATACCACTCTTTTATGCTTTTTGTGCTTAGTTGAGATAGTAGTTTTGCTTTTTGTTTTGGACTTATATCAAGTTTTAAAATATCATCTTGAGTTAAATGTAAAACTTTGTTTGATTTTGTATTACACATAGAATCCATATTTTCCTTTTCAATAACAATACAATATTCACCTCTAATTTCATCTGGTAATTTATTTAATACAATATCTGCTTTACCTATATATTCTGTTTGGTGTAGTTTTGTTAATTCCTTATATACATAAATATTTGCATTTGGCATAATTAGCAATATATCGTGTAGAGAATTTTTAAGTCGTTTTGGACTCTCATATAATACTATATGTAAGGATTTATGGTATTCAAGGATATTTTTTATAAATATTTGCCTATTATGCTGTTTATGTGGCAAAAAACCAAGAAAACAAAAACCACCTTCTAACCCACTACAAACAAATGCGTGACTAAATGCACATCCTCCCAACAAAACCTCATATTGTATATTATTGTTGCGAGCATATTGTAAAAGCAATGCACCCGGATCGCTTATATTTGGCATACCAGCATCTGTGCAAAAGGCTATATTTTCTTGAAAAAAATCTAGTGTTAAATTAGATATAAATTCATTTTGATTATGGCTATGAAAACTATAAAACTTTTTATTATGTATGTTTATATTTTTAAAATTTGAATGTATCAATATATCCTTATTAAGCAACATAAGTAATTTTTTTGTAACCCTTGTATCTTCGCATATAATAATATTGCACTTATTTAAGATTTCTAAAACATGTATAGAAATATCATATAAATTGCCTATTGGCGTAGGAACAAAAAACAACATACATTTTCTTTTAAGACAAATGCAATCAACCTTGATTGCTATGTATAATCTAGTTTGATTTATAGAATCTGTATCTAGTTTATTGTAAAACTAGATAATATTTAAATAAATTAACGATTGTATTTTTTTCTAAATTTTTCTACTCTACCAGCAGTATCAGCTATCTTATCACTACCGGTATAAAAAGGATGACAAAAACTAGAAATATCTATACGCAATTCAGATTTTGTGCTAAGAACTTCAATTTCTTTACCACTAGTTACACAAGTTACTTTACATGGAACATATTTAGGGTGAATATCTTTTTTCATATTTTACTCCAAAACTTAATTTAAAAGCTTTTATTATACTACAATTAGACTTAAATATAGCTTTATGTAAAATATTTTAAATAAATTTGCATTTGTATTGACTTGTTGTTTTTTTTTTTTGTAATATTTTTTTTTTTCAAAAATTTCAAACAAATATATTATATATTTGAGTTATTTTATGAAAAAAATATTGTTTTTTACAATGATTTCGCTTATGCTATCACTAGTGATTTCAGGTTGTTCTAAAATTATTGGTGCAAAAGTAGAAAGAGATGTGCAATATGTCGTGCAATTTAATGGTAGTGATTTTAATGTTGGTGATATTGTAACATCTGAAATGCCATATAATGATAAAAACCCAAATATACGCTCCATGTTGCTTAATAAAGCAATTAGTGAGAATAAATGCGATGCTATTTTACTACCGCGCTATGAGGTTATATCCAAAACATTTGGCAAAAATATCATAAAAGTTACAGGTAGAGCAGCTACATTCAAAACGAAATAACATTATAATATATTGTGAATGAACATTTTAGTTAATTGCTTTAATGATTATTTACAATATCAATCAAAATAGATTAAGTATTAAGCTTAACTAATTTAAACTACAAACAAAAAACCTTAATATTATATTTTCTTTATGTAATTTATGTATAAGATTATATTTGGTGTTTTTTGTTAGTAATGATATTCATTTCACAAAAATATAAGTCTATAAAAAGTTTAATAATTTATAAACTTTTACAATACTCAAAAAACTATCATCTACTACCCGGCTTATATGCAATAGAATCTTTACATAATGGACAAGAATTTGGACTATATAATTCAAAGTTAAAATCAGCAAGTGCAAATAATGGAATATTTTGTGTAAGTTTGCAATCATTTTTACTTTCAATTATAGAAATATTGTTTCTATCAAGCACTCTTTTGCATATGCCCCTATTTGCTAAACCAGCAAAACCAACCACAATTCCACCAGCATCTTTTATACAATTGCCACTTTCCATTGCACTGCCACCTGTAGTAATAATGTCTTCACATATTAACACTTTTTCGCCCTTTGATACTTTAAACCCCCTTCTTAAAGTCATTTTTTTTTCAACTCTCTCTGTGAAAATAAAACGCACATTTAATGCCCTTGCAAGTTCATAACCTGCTAAAATACCCCCTAAAGCTGGTGAACAAATACATGTAACTTCTAATCCGTAATCTATTATTTGCTGTGCTAACTCTTTTGCAAGCATTTCTGCTATTTTTGGGTTTTCTAATACTTTTGCTGATTGTAAATAAAATTTTGTGTGATTTCCACTACTTAGTAAAAAATGTCCTTCAAGTAGGGCATTATTTTCACGATAAATTTTTTCTATATCTAAAGCCATTTTATACCTTCATAACCTCTTCTTCTTTTGTTTTTACCATACTATCAACTTTTTTTATATGTTCGTCTGTAATTTTTTGAATCTCATCATTACCTTTTTTTGCTTCATCTGTAGTTATTGACTTATCTTTTTCTAATTTTTTAATAGAATTATTAGAATCTTGCCTTATATTTCTAATAGCAATTTTTGCTTTCTCACCCATAGCCTTTGCTTGTTTTGCTGTTTCTTTTCTTTGCTCTGAAGTCATAGGTGGAAAAAAAAGTTTAATATTATCTACATCTGTATTTGGATTTACCCCTATATTTGCCTCTTGTATAGCTTTTTCTATTTCTTTTATTAATGTTTTTTCCCATGGATTTATAATGATTGTAGTTGCATCTTGAGTTATAATATTCCCTACTTGTGATAATGGAGTTAAGTTTCCATAATAATCAACTCTAACATTATCAAGTATATTTACACTTACTCTACCACTTCTTAATGTTGCAAAATCTTTTTGCAAAGAATATAAACTCTTTTGCATATGTTCTTTTGTGTTTTTATATATATCTTGTAGCATTACTTATCTCCTTTTGTTTGTTCTTGCTGTGGTATTTGTATATTTTTAAATATTGGCTCTGAATTACCTTGATTAATTCCAGAGTTAATATCTTGTTGTCCTTGTAAAAGCGGACTAGATAAAGGTATTTGATTATTAGGTGTTATTGGAATTGATTTTGGAATCTCTGCATTATCAATTACACTTTTATTGCTATTTAATTTTGTATTATATAAATAACCTAAAGAAATAGTATTTATTATAAATATAAAACCCAAAAACATTGTAATTTTTGCCATAAAATTTGCAGGTCCCTTTGCACCAAATAAACTTTCATTACTACCACTATAAGCACCAAGCCCTATACTAGAACTTTTCTGTAACAAAACAACTATTATAATGCTTATTGTTAAAATAACTTGTAAAATTATTAATACGCTAGTCATAAAAACTCCATAAGATTCTAAAATAACAAACAAAAGATTCTAGCAAAAAAATAACAATTAAGTTATTTTAATATAAAAATATAATGATTTTTTATTACTTATTGCTATAAAGATAAAATAGGCAGAAATTTTTGTTAAAATAAGCTTAATTTTAAAATGTAATATTATAAAAAATTATGCTATATCTTCATCTTTTACTACCCCCCTTTTTCTCTCTTCTTGATATTGCTTTTGTGTCCATATATTTATAATTTTACCTTCTGACATTTGTATAACTCTTTCTGCAAGTTCTATTGTGCTTGGTCTATGAGCTACTACTATTAGTATCTTGTCTTTTTTTA